>JADGNP010000002.1 GCA_017883425.1 Candidatus Sulfotelmatobacter sp.
CGGCTAAAGCCGAAACCCGTTGCAGCTCCTGGCGGCACGGCTGAAGCCGTGCCCTTCCCGTTCCTGCCTTCCCTATACAGCAAATCGAGAACTGCGCTAGTGCTCCGTCTTCCCGCTCAATAACTCAATCGCATGCGGGACCAGCACAGCCACGGCCTCCAAGGATTCCACCGCCCCCGCAGGACTCCCCGGCAAATTCAGAATCAGCGCTTTCCCCCGCACCCCGCACACCCCCCGGCTCAGCACAGCAAACGGAGTTTTCTTGCTCCCCTCACCTCGCATCCGCTCCGCCACGCCGTCCAGCAGCCGGTCGCACACAGCCACAGTAGCCTCCGGCGTCACGTCGCGAGCGGCAATCCCGGTCCCTCCGGTCGTCACGACGAATCGCACCTCGCGCGCCAGCCGAATCAGCAGGTTCTGAATTTGGATGGAGTCATCCGGAACAACTTCGCGCACCGTAACCGCGAAATGAAGCTTCTGTAGAAGTTGCGCCACGGCCGGACCTGATAGATCCTCGCGTTCCCCGCGAGCACAGGAATCGCTGACCGTCACAACCGCAGCCGTGAGTCCCCGCGGCTCAGCCATCGAGGAGGACATCTTCCTCTTCTTCCCTTCGGCCTCGGCCCGCAGTGCTGGGAGGCGCACTCGGCGGAGGCGCGGTCGCGGCGGGCGCAGCCTCAGGTTCCGGTTCTCCACCGCCGTCGCGCGAGGATTCATCGAGCAACCGCAACCCTTCCATCAACAGTCCTTGCGTATTGAGTTGCGTGGTCTCTTTGTCCGTCTTGCCTTCGAAGTCGAGCTGAAAATTTCCGCCGGTCCAGCGCAGCACCTTGAACACGGCCTCGTCGCCCACCAGCGCTCCATAGGTCGCATGTTTCACCTGGCCATCTGCAAAAAACACTTCGCACGCGTCGCCTTCGTTGCTCAGCGAAAGCTGGCAGCTCTTCCGTCCCATCTCGAGCGACTGCATCAAGTCGATCACGTTCATCTGCGAAAGACTCCCGCGCACCACGCCATCCTTCGGCGCAGTCTTCGCCATCTTTTCCAGCGCGATGCGGTCAATCAGGCGCTTGATGCGACGCGTCGCATCCTTCAGGAAAAACGGCTTCTCCAGATAGTCATCGGCCGCATCAACCGGCGAAAGCCGCTCCGCAATGTCCGCCTTGCTGGCCATCAACATCGTGGAAAAGTTAGCCGTCGCCGGCCGGCTCTTCAGTTTCTCGAGAAGCTGCCGTCCATCCATCCCCGGCATTTTGTAATCGCATACCAGCAGATCCGGAGGGTCATCGACCGCCTTCAACAGCGCGTCCGCCGCGTCCGTCGCGGTGGTGACCTGCGCCAGCGAAGTCAAGGCCTGCTGCAGCATCGCCAGCACCATCGGATTGTCGTCGACCACCAGCAGCTTGACGTTCGTTGCCATGAAGTTTGAAGTCGTTACTTCGCTCGCCGATACTCTCCGCTCTTCCCCCCACTCTTTCGTTCCAACACAATCTCCCGAATCTCAATTCCTTTGTCCGCGCCCTTGCACATGTCATAAACGGTCAGGGCGGATACGCTGACTGCCACCAGGGCCTCCATTTCAACGCCCGTTTCGGCGGTAGTCGCGACTTTGGAGGTGATAGCGACGCCATTCTCGCACAGCCGCAGATCGACATCAACGAGGGCGAGGGGGAGCGGATGACACATGGGGATCAGTTCTGCGGTGCGCTTCGCGGCCATGATGCCGGCGATGCGGGCTACTTCCAGCGGGTCGCCTTTGGGGTTTTGGGGAAGCGCTGCGAGAACTTCGGGGTTGATTGCCACGAAGGCGCTGGCTTCGGCCTCGCGCCGGGTTGCGGGTTTACCGGAGACATCGACCATCCGGGCGCGGCCCGCGCGATCGTAATGGGAGAGTTTCTTCGGCATGAGGTAGCTCTATCTTACATGGAGAGCGAGGCGTCGAGAGGCGCTTGCCACGTACAGACCACGGCAGAATTACCGCATCATCACCGCTACCCATTCGCCGGCTGCAATGCACTCGCGGTCCGGAGGGATGACGATGTAGCAATTTGCGCGGGCGGTGGCGGCGATGTCGCCGGATCCTTGCCATGCGACCAACTCGACCTCCGAGCGTTCGAATTCGCCGGAGAGGATCGCGGGGAGAAAACGCTGGAGGCCAGTTTTGATGCGGATTTCTTTCCTTAGACGTGCATGAAGAAATATCAGGTTGCGCGGGGACTCGCCGGCTAACGACTCAAGCATGGGGCGTGCGAAGAGTTCGAAAGTCACCATGGTCGAAACCGGATTTCCGGGCAGGCCGAAGAAGTAGGTGGCCGGCCCTTCGCGGGCGGGGGCGCCCTTGCCACACTTGCCGAACACGACCGGGCGTCCCGGCTGAATTTTCGCGCCGGTGAAGAAAAACTCAGCGTGCATTTCTGCCAGCGCTTGCTCGACCAGGTCGTAACGGCCCATGGAGACGCCGCCGGTCAGGAGGAGCAGGTCTGACGTCAGGCCGTCTTCGATCAGGCGGCGCAGGCCTTGCAGTTCGTCGGGGGCAACGGGCAGCAGCACCGGTTCGCCGCCTGCCTGCCCAATCTGCGCGGCGAGGGAATAACTGTTCGAGTTGCGAATCTGAGTGGGGCCGGGAGTGGCGTCGACGTCGACAATTTCGTCCCCCGTGGTCAGCACGGCGACGCGTGGGCGCTTGTACACCTGCAACCGCGATTTGCCCACCGATGCGGCGAGCGCGATGGCCGCCTCATTCAGACGCAGACCGCGGCCGAGCAAAGGCGCTCCCCCTCGCGCTTCGGCACCGCGAGGAACAATGTTCTCTCCGGGAACAACGTTCCGGGTGATCTCGACCTGTTTCCCGCGCTGAGAGGTGTATTCGACCATCACGACCGCGTCGGCACCGGCGGGAACGGGGGCCCCTGTCATGATGGACGCGGCTTGGCAGTTGCCGATGTTGGGCGGGATTCTGTCGAGGTTCTCGCCGGCTTTGATTTCGCCGATCACATCGAGCGTTGCGGGGAGTTGGGATAAGTCTGCGGATCGCACGGCATAGCCATCGCGCGTGGATCGCGGAAACGGGGGAAGGTCGCGATCCGCCGCCACGGGCTCGGCCAGGACGCGGCCAGCGGCGGCGAGCAGATCGACGAACTCCGTGGCACAGGCCTGAACCAGCGCCGCTTGCTCCTCGACCACGCGGCGGGCGTCTTCAAAGCTCAAGACAGTGGAACTGACGGGCGGGGCGGACATGGAGAAATGATACGACAGGGAAAGGAGGACGGCGTCGAGGCTGCGGCTTTGAAGACTTACCGCGCCAATTCCTGGCCGAGAACCGCGGGATTGCTGGCGAAGCAGAGGCCGGTTTCGAGATCGACCACGCGGTCCTGGACGAGTTGAGCGATTTCACCATCGAAATGCTGCATGCCTTCGGAGGCGCCGGCCTTCATGGCGTCGAGAAGACTCTTGTTTTCGCGCTCGCCTTTTTCGATGCACTCGCGGGTGCGGGCATTGGCTTTGAGGATTTCGAAGGCAGCAACCCGTCCGCTGCGATCGGACTTCGACATGAGCCGCTGGCAGATGATGTAGCGGAACGACTTGGCGAAACGCTCGCGCACCGACTGCTGCTCCGCGGGCAAGAACGAACTGACGATGCGCTCCACGGTCTTGGAGGCGTCCATGGTGTTGAGACTGGAGAACACGAGGTGACCAGTCTCAGCGGCTTCGAGGACGATTTCGATGGTCTCGCGGTCGCGCATTTCGCCGACGAGAATGACTTTCGGGGCCTGGCGCATCGCCGAACGCAGGGCGTGGGCAAAGCTCGGCGTGTCGCTGTGCAGTTCCCGCTGATGAATCGTGGAGCACTTGTGATTGTGCAGGAACTCAATGGGATCTTCGATGGTGATGATGTGGTAGTACTTCTCGCGGTTGATGCTGTCGAGGAGTACAGCCAGGGTGGACGACTTGCCTGAGCCCGCTGGTCCAGTCACGAGGACGATTCCATCCCGCAGTTTGGTCACATCCGATAACTGTTGCGGCAACCGCAAGGACGCAAAGTCGGGGATGGCGGTGGGAATGACGCGCATCACGACGGCACAACTGCCGCGTTGAATAAAGATATTGACGCGGAAACGGGCCAAGCCCGGCAGTCCGTAGGAAATGTCGCAAGCGCCATGCTCACGGAGGGTGGTGATGGCCTGCTTGTTGTCGCCAATCAGGTCGGCGGCGATATGGCGCGTGTCGTCGGGAGTGAGGAAGGTGAGCCCGGGTACTTGCACCGGAATCATCTGGCCGTAGACCTGAACCTGGGGTGGACGGCCAGGGGAGAAGATCAGGTCGCTGATCTTTTCCGCGGCGTGCAGCATGGCGCCGAGCAGAGCGGGAGTGGCGACTCTGCCAACTCCAGAAAAACCCTCTAATGCAACGGAAATCGGAGCAATGGTTGGTGCTGCCATTCGTCCTCACACCTCAGGAATCGCACGCACCACAGAATGGGAAGAAGACTTAGATAGTTAACTGTACCGCGCCGCGGGCCGGACGCGAAGGACAGCAAGTACATAGACCTTGGTAACCTCGGTCATGGCCAGACGCACAATGGCCAGATGCACAAAGGGCGGCTCGCTGGAGCCGCCCTGAATGGCTGGATTCCGAAGGCAACTATTTTTTCGGAGGCTTCTTCTTCGTACCAAAGCTGGTTTCCACGGTGGAACCGATGCTGGCGAGCAAGGCCTTGGCGCTATCGGCATTGGGGCCGGTGGGTGAAAGTTCCAGGTACTTCTGGAAGGCTTCGGCAGTTCCCGGGGGTGCGACGGTCTTATCGCCCTGCAGGGTGGCTTTGCCCAGCAAGTTCAGGCCCTTCTGGTAGTAGGCTTCGGCCTTGGTGGGGTCGGCGGCAATGCACTTATCGAAGGCGGCATTGGCCTCGTCCGGCCTGCCGGAATTGGTGAGGACCGCGCCGATATTGAAGTACGACTGTGCGACCGAGGACGGGTCCACCTGCGCCGCCATTTCGTAGGTCTTCACGGCGTCATCGATTTTCTTGGCCTTGTAGAGAGCATCCGCCAGGTTGTTATAGTAGGCAGCAAGGTTCTTGGCGGCATTGGGATCCTTGTCATTGGTGGTGGACTGCTTGATCTGCACGGCCTTTCCATAAGCCTCGACGGCGGAGTCGAGGCGTTTCTGTTTTTCGGCCGGATCGGTCTGCTTGGGCGCCGAGAGCCGGTAATAATCGCCGAGTTTGAACCAGACCAGGTCGCGGGTTGGGTCCATCTGAGTGGCTTCGGTGAGGGAGGCGATGGCGGTATCGAAGTCGCCGGCGTCGGCGGCAGTCTTGGCCGCGTTCAACTTGTCGTTGAGCGCTTTGACGGTATTAGTCTCCTTGGCCTGCTTGGCCTGGGCCTCCTGCATCTGTTTCAACTGCTCGGGCGAGAGCCCCTGGCCCTTGGCGGCACTTTCCTGGTTCTTCTTTATGTCAAAGGACAGTTCGTTCTCGTCGAGATTAACCTGGAAGCCTTTGACAAGGTCCATTACCTTGCCGGCCTTCATATCATCCGCGTTCTTGTAGAGAGTCACCACGTACTTGCCTGGAGAGAGTCCCAGGGAAAAATATTCGCCTTTCTTATTGGTCTTAAGCGTGTATTTTTGGCCATTGTCCATATTGGCCCAGACCACCACTCCGTCGGCGATGGCGTTGCCCTGGGCATCTTTGCATACGCCCTTGACCGATCCTGAAGCTTGGGCGAAGGCGGGGGGGACACACAGTCCGAGCGCCAGTGTTGCGAATAGAAGAATTGCGAAATACTTTTTCATTTTGCCTCCCGGCAAATTCGAATTTTGCTGGCCGATTCCTGACGAATCGAAATCCATTCCCAACAAATGTCTATTCCGCCGCGTACGGAATTGGATCCGGCACTCCCGCCGCCGCGAAGGCACGCAGGCGCAACACACAGCTATCGCAGATCCCGCAAGCCTGATCCTCGCGGCTGTAACATGACCAAGTTAAATCGAAGGGCGCACCCAGTTCAAGGCCAAGGCGCACAATATCAGTCTTTCGCATGGCGATGAGCGGGGTGACGATTTCAATGAGGCCCTCCTTCGTGCCTGTTTTCGCCACTTCGTTGAAGGCCTTGTAATACGCCGGGCGGCAATCCGGGTAGCCGGAACTGTCGGGCTCAACTGCGCCAATGTACACCTTTCCCGCGCCCAGGACCTCGGCCCAGCTCACGGCGACAGCGAGGAAATGCGCATTGCGGAAAGGGACGTAAGTGGCGGGAACGGTGTGGCCGACCTCCTCAGCCGTGGGCACGTCAATGGCGTCGTCGGTGAGCGCCGAACCGCCAATGGCACGCAGGGCGTCGTTTCGGACCATGAGCTTGTCGTGAATTTTCAGGCGCTGACAGATGGCAAGAAACGACTGCCGCTCGCGCTCCTCGGTGCGCTGGCCGTAGCTGATGTGGACAGCAGCAGCATCGTGGTCGCGTACCGCCAGGGTGGCGCAAACACAGGAATCCATGCCGCCACTGAGGAGGACGACTGCGCGGGATTGCTTCGAGGTTGGCATCAAGAAAGATTGTTGATTGATGATTTTCGATTGTTGATTGAAAACCAAAGTTTGTTAGGTATTCAATCAACAATCAACAATCAGAAATCATCAATCGCTTCCCTAAACTCCCTTTACCGCCGGGTCCCAGATGAACTTGTGCACCTGCAGGCCGAGCCTGGCGGGAACATTGTCGGCGATCATCCACTCGGCCAGTTCCTGGGGATCGAGCAGGCAGTGCGAGCTGTCGCGGGCCCCGGTCGCGTCTTTGCGGAATGCGGGGGAAAACAGAACAGCGTTCACCCGCTCGGCAAGATGGTGCCGGTGGGTAAACTCCCGGGCGAAGTCGTAGTCGGCGCGGCTGCTCAGGACGAACTTGATTTCATCGTGAGGAGACAGAGTCTCCAGATTCTCCATGCAAAACGTGCCGCCCTCGCCCGAGTTCGGACACTTCACATCGACGATCTTAATGACCCTGGCCGGAACCCGCTCCAGCGGGCGCTCTCCGCTGGTCTCGAGCAGGACCTTGTAACCGTCATCGAGGAGATGCTGCATCAGGAGCACGACTTCCCGCTCCTGCAGCATGGGCTCGCCGCCGGTGATCTCGACCAGGCCGCCATCGGGACTGAGGCGCGAGACCTCGTCGAGGACCTCTTCGACCGCCATTTTGTGGCCACCCTGGAAGGTGTACTCGCTGTCGCACCACGAACAACGCAGATTGCATCCCGTCAAGCGCACGAAGACACAGGGCAGGCCCGCATGGGTCGACTCGCCCTGCAGCGATTTGTAGATTTCGGTAACTTGCATGGAAAACAGTTGCCAGCCGCCGGTTGCCAGTTGCCAGTTTCAGGGGCCCGCTTGTTTCGACACCGATGCCAAGAGTCCGTTGAGGATACGGCCAACCTCGGCGCACGCCTCCAATAGCCTATTTGTTAGGTTCCTTTTGCAAATAGCCGAGATTGTCGGAAATCTGGAGTTGAGTTTCGACTTCCATTTAAAGAACCCCTTGCCTGTCCGAGAAAATATCGAAACTCCTTTTCAGAAAGTCTGCCCTGACCTTCAGCAATGTTGCTCGGAATGGAAACCGCAGCACGGCGAAGCTGCGAGGTGATCCCGAATAGTTCATCTTTCGGGAAAGTCGCAGTAACTCGATAGATCGTAGTCACAAGTTCCATCGACTTCTGCCACGCAACGAGATCTTTATACGATCGTCCCAACCGTTGATCCCTCTTGGTGCTGCCACTGGCGGCTGGCAACTGGGCTAGTCGCTGTATTTCGCGGTCGTCGTGTCGGTCTCGAAGACGGTTACGTCCTTCACGCGCACCCGGCCGTTGGTCACGGTTTGCAGCTTGGTGTTCGACTCGTCGTAGAAATACTTTGCCAGGTTCTCGGCCGAGGGATTGATCACGGTGAACGGCTCAATCTCGTTGATCATCTGGTGGTCGAGGCGCTCGATGACTTGCTTCATGACTTCGCGCAGGTCTTTGAAGTCGAGCAGAAGGCCGGCCTTGTCCAATTCCGCTCCGGCCAGCGTCACCCGGATCTTGTAGTTATGGCCGTGCGGATTCTCGCACTTGCCCTTGTAGTTGCGCAGGTAGTGCCCTGCGGCAAAGGTGTCTTCGACGGTGACTTCGAACATGATCCCCCAGCAGCCCGGGCGTGAATACAGGGCGGGCTGCGCTCCATGGCGAAACATCCATTGTACCGCTGGAATGGCGGTACTGGAGCCATCCGCTTGACTCGATTCCCCGGCGGAATGTAGCTTGCCTAATCGTCACTACATCTCAAGGAGCACGCATGCTGTGTCGGAAATCCTGGATTCTGTTGCTGTTTACCCTGACCACGACGGCGGGTCTTTGGGCTCAGAACCGGCCCGAGGCGCCGGACTTCGACGTCAAAGAGCACTATACGAAGTACGAGTACAGGATTGCGATGCGCGACAGCGTTCACCTGTTTACGTCCGTCTACGTGCCGAAGGACAGTTCGCGCCCTTACCCGTTCCTGATCGACCGCACGCCTTATAGCGTCGGCCCGTACGGGGTCGACCTGTACCGCACGCAACTCGGCCCTTCTCCGGACTTCGACAAGGCGGGATACATCTTCGTGTTCCAGGACGTGCGCGGGCGCTACATGTCGGAGGGGCAATTCCTCGAGATGCGTCCGCACATCGACAACAAGAAGTCGAGCCAGGATGTGGACGACAGCAGCGATCTTTACGACACCATCGACTGGCTGCTCAAGAATGTGGCGAACAACAACGGGAATGCCGGGATTTGGGGAATCTCGTATCCGGGATTTTTCACCTCGGCCAGCATCATCGACTCGCATCCGGCGCTGAAGGCCGCCTCGCCGCAAGCTCCGATGACCGACCTTTTCATGGGAGACGACGCGTATCACGGCGGGGCGTTCATGCTGGCGGCGAACTTCGGTTTTTACAGTTCGTTCAAGCCGCAGGAAAACCCTCAGCTTCCACCGAAGACTTTCGTGCCCTTCGACTGGGGAACCAAAGACGCCTACGCGTTTTATCTGAAAGCCGGTCCGCTGTCGAATTTGCGGGAGTATCTGGAAGGCAAGAGCGCGCTTTGGGACGACCAGGTCAAGCACGACACGTATGACGACTACTGGAAGGCGCGCAATCTGGCGCCGCACATGAAGAACATTCATTGCGCCGTGCTGACCGTGGGCGGATGGTTCGACGCCGAGGATCTGCAAGGGCCCTTCACTACATTTCATTCGATCGACAGGAACAATTCCGGAATCTTCAATGCACTCGTGGTCGGACCCTGGGTGCATGGCGGTTGGGCCCGGTATGACGGGGAACATCTTGGGCGGGTGGACTTTGCTTCGAACACCGGCGAGTACTACCGGAAAAATATTCTTTTCCCGTTCTTTGAGCAGTATCTCAAAGGCAATGGCGATGCCAAACTTCCGAAGGCTTATGTCTTCGAGACGGGCACGAATGTATGGCGGCAATACTCTGCGTGGCCGCCGAAAAATGCTGAGCCAAGAACCCTCTACTTCCACGCCAATGGAGGACTGTCGTTCGACGCGCCTGCGGCGGAGTCTCCGTCATTCGACGAATATGTGAGCGACCCGGCCAAGCCTGTGCCCTTTGTGAATTACGCGGCGCTGAATGTGCCGCAGGAATATATGCTCTCGGACCAGCGCTTCGCCGACAGCCGCTCGGATGTGGTGGTCTACGAGACGGCAGTGCTGCAGGAAGATGTGACGCTTGCGGGGCCGATCTCGCCGCGGCTTTTCGCTTCGACGAGTGGCACGGATTCCGACTGGGACGTGAAGTTGATTGACGTGTATCCGCCCGATTATCCGGACAGCAAGCAGGACGCGCCCCGACCCGAAGACCGGGACAAACCCAGGAAGGACGTGCCCGCGCCGGCGTTCACCATGGGTGGATATCAGCAACTGGTGCGCGGCGAGCCCTTCCGCGGAAAATTCCGTCACAGTTTTGAAAAGCCGGAGGCGTTCACGCCCGGGAAGGTGGAAGAGATCGATTTCACCATGCAGGACATCAATCACACCTTCCGCCGCGGACACCGCATCATGGTGCAGGTGCAGAGCTCATGGTTCCCGCTCACGGATCGCAACCCGCAGACTTTCGTCAACATCCCCGACGCCAAGCCGGCGGACTTCGTGAAAGCCACCGAGCGCGTGTATCACACGAAAGGGGAGGCGTCCGGAATCGTGGTGGGAGTGCTACTAGGGCCGCGGACGGCAGAAGAGAGCAAATGAACCTAGCGAAGGCGGAAGGGGCCGCTTGACGACCTGAATACCCCTTACTATAATGTAAGGAACAGTGAAATTGGAAAGGATGGTTAGCCTTGGCCGCCGCGACCATTACTTCGAAGGGTCAGATCACAATTCCGGTACGGGTACGCGCCGCGCTGGGCGTCGAGGCCGGGGACCGTTTGGAATTCGTGGAACTGAAGAAGGGGCAATTCGCTATCATGGCCGCCACTCGATCTTTGAAAGAGCTTAAGGGCATGTTTCAAGGCAGGCGGAGCAAACCTGTATCCATTAAGGAAATGAATTCAGCGATCGCCCGGCGCGCATCCGAATCCCGATGATCGGTCTCGACACAAATGTCATTGTCCGCTACCTGACCCACGACGACCCCATCCAAACGTCCGCTGCGGTAAAAATGCTCGACTCTCTCGCACCCGACGAACCCGGATTCCTTTCACTGGTTGTCATCGTTGAACTGGTTTGGGTACTCGAGTCTTTCTACAGCGCCAGGAAGAGCGAGATTGAGCGTGTTCTTGAAACATTATTGAGCAACGATCGCTTAGTCGTGGAACGATCGGAAATCGTCTGGCAGGCGTTGCGCAAATTCAGCACCAGCCGTGCCGGCTTTTCCGATTGCCTCATCGAGCATTGCAGCCAGGCGGCAGAGTGCGAGTACACCGTTACGCTCGACAAACACGCTGCAGCCGCAGGAATGCGATTACTTGAAGTTTGACGTACCGTGGGCGCTCAATTTTGCCAGCCTAGCGAAGCGACGACTTAAACATCGGAGTGATTTCCTTCCGCTCCGAACCATCTCTCCACCACGCACATGTCGGTAGTCCGCTTGTAGTTGGGGAGGCTTTCGATGAAGACGCGGCCGTATTGCTTCTTCAGAATGCGGTTATCAAGCAGCACGAGGAGACCGCGGTCGTGCAGCGAACGGATCAGCCGGCCGAAGCCCTGTTTCAGCGTAATCACGGCCGCCGGCACTTGATATTGAAAAAAGGCGTTTCCGCCGTCGGCGTCGATGGCTTTCACTCGCGCGGCTACCACCGGGTCGCTGGGCACGGCAAATGGAAGGCGGTCAATGATGACGCAACTCAGTTGCTCGCCCTGCACGTCTACGCCCTGCCAGAATGACGATGTGGCGAACAGCACCGCGTTCGGAGTCAGGCGGAACTCCTCGAGCAGCGCGCTTTTCGGAGCGTCACCTTGCCTGAGGATCGGGAACTCGACTTCGCCCAGCAGCCGCTGATAAATGTCATTCATCTGCGCGTAGCTGGTGAAAAGGACGAACGCCCGGCCGCGCGTGATTTCGAGGAGCCTGCGAATGCGCTCTGCCGCCTTGGCGGTAAACTGCGGGGTGCGCGGATCGGGCAAGTCCGGCGGCACGTAGAATAGCGCCTGGCTTTCATAGTCGAAGTGCGAGGGCAGCACCGATTCCCGCGCATGCTCCACGCCAAGCCGTTGCCGGATGTATTCAAACCCGCCGCCGACGGCCAGCGTCGCTGAAGTGAGCACGGCGCACTCCAGCTTCGACCACAGGCACTCGCGCAGGATGGGGCCGACATCGATCGGCGTCGCCTGGAGAAATACGTTTTGTCTTCCGCGAGCAGATCCTTCAGCAGCCGTTTTCGGGCCGCCTCGGGATCCCCAACGTCCGCCGCGGCGCTCAATCCAAAAGACAGTGTTGCGATCTTCGGATTCCAACGCGAATCCAAGCTGCGCCTGAATCTCCTGCGCGCGGCGGACGAAGTTGAATACTTCTTCCGGTTTTTGCGGCAAGCCGTCGAGTTCGCCTGCCAGCCGGGTCAGCGCCTGATTCAGCGCCACAAACTCGTCTCCGTTTTCCTCCAGAAATTCGCGGCGGGTCTCGAACGCAAACCGTCCGTCCCCGGGAGGCAGCAGAGAGAAGAAGAATTGCGAGCGTTCCCGCAAACTGCCAAGGGCTCCTGAAAGCGAAGCCGAAAGCATGCGATTGTGCTGCAGCGAATTCTCGACGTCGCGCGCCAGATCTTCTACGCGCAGATTGCTGACTGAGATGCCGAAATAGTTCCCGGCCACATCTTCCAGTTCGTGGGCTTCATCGAAAATCACGGCGGCTGCTTCTGGCAGGATTCCCGCGTCGGCCGCTCCCTCCGCCTGCAGCTTGATGGCGAGATCGGCAAAGAACAGGTGATGGTTGACGATGATGATGTCGCTCTCCATGGCCTTGCGGCGCATTTCAGTGATGAAGCAGCGCTCCCACTCGCTGCACTTCTGACCAGTGCAGGCGTCGGCGCGGGCATCGAGCTTGTGCCAGAGCAGGCTAGCCTCGGGCAGTTCCGCCAACTCGGCGCGGTCGCCCGTTCCAGTCGTCTTCTCCCAAGCTGCGATGGCGCGATACTGCTCGATCTCTTGCAGGCCGCTCAGGACGGGCTGATCCGTCAGGTCGTACAGTTTCTTGCGGCACAAATAGTTATTGCGGCCCTTCATGTAGCAGACCGAGAGCCGGCCGGGGCCGTGACCTGGCTGGACGGCCGAGGCGGCTGTCGCCACAGGATCTCCGTACAACGCCTGCTCGAGAAAAGGGACATCCTTGTAGAAGAGCTGTTCCTGCAGATTTTTTGTGCCGGTCGAGATGATGACGCGTTTGCCAGAACGGATCACCGGCATCAGGTATGCCAGCGTCTTGCCTGTGCCGGTGCCCGCTTCCACGATCAGGTGGCGCTTTTCTTCCAGCGCTTGCTCGACGGCCTGTGCCATCTGCAGTTGGCCGCGGCGGAATTCATATGCCGGATGCGTGCGCGAGAGCACTCCGCCGGGAGCGAAGAATTGGTAGAGCGAAGCGTCCTTGCCGCTGGGAGCAGAGCGGTTCGGGGAGGCGGGAGACGCGGGCTGGGAACGTAAAGCCACCGGAGTCTCTATAATAGCTAGTTCCGGCTGCATGCATTCGCACATCTCATGTGGGGACAGCCGCCCTCGGCTGTCCGGCCGACTCAAAGAGTCGGCGGTGGCCGCCACAAATGCAGAAACCATTGGGCCTGCGGCCCAAGGACAGCCGAGGGCGGCTGTCCCCACATTAAGACTCATTTTGACTCAGCCGACTTACAATTCGACCAGCACTCTCGCCACTACCGCCGCAGGCATTCCCACAGTCGCTATTGTGGGACGGCCGAATGTAGGGAAGTCCACGCTCTTCAACCGCATTGTGGGCTCACGGCGCGCCATCGTCGGTGATGAACCCGGGATCACCCGCGACCGGCTTTATGGAGACGCGGAATGGGAAGGGCGGCGGCTGCGGATCGTTGACACTGGCGGCATTCTGCCGGAAGAAAAAGATCTGATCCCGTCGGAGATCTATCGCCAGGCCCGCGTCGCGCTCGACGAGGCTGCGGCCATCATCATGGTGATCGACGGACGCACCGAGCTCGCCGGTCCCGACCTTGAACTGGTCCGGCTGCTGCGCAAGGCCAACCGGCCGCTCTTCCTGGCTGTCAACAAGGTCGACTCTGAGAAGCAATCGTCGCTCGTGGACGACTTTCACCGCCTCGGCATCCAGAAGATGTTCCCTATTTCCGCGGAGCATGGGCGCGGGATCGACGATCTGCTCGACGCGGTGCTGGAGAGTCTGCCGGCAGAAAGCTCAACCACAGAGAACACAGAGGAGCCGACAGACGCAAAGACAACTTCAGAGGCAGAAGATGTTCATGAGGTAAAAGTTGCCATCATCGGGCACCCCAACGTGGGCAAGTCGACGCTGCTGAACTGTCTGACTTCTTCGGACCGGGCCATTGTCTCGCCGATTCCCGGCACCACGCGCGATGCGGTCGATGAGATCGTCGAGCACAATGGTCGCCGCTTCCGCTTTATCGACACTGCTGGCATCCGCCGCAAAGGCAAGACGCACTTGATGGCCGAAAAGCTTTCGGTTGTGATGGCGCGCAAGCACCTGGAGGGCGCGGACATCGCCCTTCTAGTCATCGACGCCACAGAAGGTGTGAGCCAGCTCGATGCCGCCATCGCCGGATACGCCCACGAGAGTGGGCGATCCCTCATCATCGTGGTCAACAAGTGGGATCTGGTGATCAGCGGCAAGGAGAAGGATGCGCGGCCCACCAAAGCCGAGCGCATGCGCGAGAGCAAGCGCCCCGGCGACCGCGACGCCTACGAGGAGCGCCTGCGCTATGAGCTGAAGTTCCTGAATTACGCACCCATCGTTTTCATTTCCGCCGAGAGCGGCAAGGGAACGGAGAAGATTTTTCCATTGCTGGAAAAAGTTGCCACCGAGCGCCGCAAGCGCGTGACCACATCGCAAATGAACCGCTTCATCGAGCGCGTGGACTTTGAACGGGCATCCGTCCCGGTGCGCTCGCGCGTGAAAATTCTCTACATGACGCAAGCCTCGGTCGCCCCGCCCACGTTCGTGCTATTCACCAACCGCGCCGTGAAGCTGCATTTTTCCTACCAGCGGTTTCTGGAAAACCAGATCCGCGCGGCCTTCGGCTTCGTAGGCACACCGATCTGGATTAAGAACAGAGCGAGAGATTCCTAGAGCGAGAAGACTCATGTGGGGACAGCCGCCTTACTCCCCCGCCACATCTTGCCCTTTCGTCAGCAAGCCCACCCGCTGGACGCCCGCATGATGCGCCAGATCAATCACATCCGCGACGTACAGAAAATCCACGTCAGCGTCGCCGCGGACGAACGCGACTTTCTCCGCGCGCTTCAAATAAATCTGCGCCAGGCGCAACTCCAAATTGTCCCAGCGCACATCTTCTTGATTGATTTTCACCGTCGGCGGGACATTCTTCGCCGTCCAGACGACCTGGATCACCACCGTGCGTTCGGGCGTGGGTTCGGACGCTGGATCCTTCGGTGGCTGCGGAATTTGCACCTTCTCCTGGTATTCCTTGTCCATCGACACCACCAACATGAACATAATGATCAGGGTCAGCAGCACGTCAATCAGCGGTGTGACATTAATCTGCGGACCGGACGGACCCCCGCCTGCCATTGAGAAAGCCATGGAATTTGCTCCTCCCGGGCACGCGCGTGTCTGCAACATCAGACACCTGTGGCTGCCAGAGAGTTCCTCGTTCGAGCGGCACACAGCGGATTCCTCGTCGCTTCGCGCTCGAATGACAAGCGAGTTGACGCCGCGGTCTTGCATCTTCCCGAAAGGACCGTGCATCATTGGAGTGACGGTCGCACGAGGACAGGCGGCCTGGTGCGCAATCTTCAGAGCATGCCCGTTAGACCCATGACTCGTTCATCGCGACTCGCACTCCTCGCTCTTTTCGCCGCCTTGATCCTCGCCCCATTCGCACGCGCTCAGGACAATTACGAAATCCAGGTTTACGGTTCCGACACCGTTCCGCCACGCTCGACCATGGTTGAGATCCATTCCAACTTCGCTGTGGACGGCAGCAAAACCGCGCCCGACGGCATGCTTCCCACGAACCATGCGATGCACGAAACGCTGGAACTCACGCAGGGAATCAACGACTGGTCTGAAGTTGGCTTTTACGTTTTTTCGAGCATTCAGCCGGACGGCGGATGGCAGTGGGTGGGCGATCACATCCGCCCGCGCGTGCGCGCTCCGGAGAAGTGGCACTGGCCCGTCGGCGTTAGCCTGTCGACGGAAATCGGCTACGCGCGCGCTGCGTTTTCGCCCGACACGTGGACGTGGGAAATCCGCCCCATCATCGACAAGAAAATCGGCCCCTGGTACTTGAGCTTCAATCCGGCGCTCGACCGCTCATTTCACGGCCCAGGCGTCAACCAGGGGGTGACATTCTCTCCCGCCGCCAAATTCAGCTACGATTTCACCAAGAAGATTGCAGGCGGGCTGGAGTATTACGGGGCGTACGGCTCGCTGACCGGCTTTGACGCGCTCCGGGATCAGCAGCAGCAGTTCTTTCCGACGATCGATATCGATTTCGCCCCGCAATGGGAGTTCAACTTCGGAGTGGGCGTCGGCACGACCCGTTCCACCAACCATCTCATCGTGAAATGCATTGTGGGCCGGCGATTTTCGTGGCCTCACGGAAAGAATGCGAAGCTGAAACCTGAGCAACCTTGAATCGGATGGGCCAAGAGGCCGGTCGATACTGCCTGGTTTCACTCGTACCGAAGGGCTTCCACCGGATCGAGTTTCGATGCCCGCATGGCCGGGACCAGGCCACTGATCACGCCCACCACGAGCAAGACTGCGCTGGAAAGGATCACGGTCATGATCGAGATTCGCAAATGAATGTCGCCCTGCCCGGAATCGTCTTCAAACAGCGGCCCCATCATGGGCAGCGTACCGACAGACCACGCTATGAGGTAGGACAACAACACGCCGATGGCGCCACCGATCAGCATGATCAGCAGCGTCTCCGCCAGGAATTGCAGCTTGATGTGGCGCTTGCGCGCTCCCAGCGCGCGGCGCAGGCCGATCTCGCGAATCCGCTCGTCCACGGACACGAGCATGATATTCATCACGCCTACGCCGCCGATCCCGAGGGTCAAGGTGCCGATGAAGGTCAGCAGCACTTGCAACCCAATCGTCAGCGCATCGATGACCGGACGAAATTCATCCCGTCCGAACATCTGGAATGCTTTGGGATCGGTGGGTGAAAAATTCTGGCGCGTGGCCACAGCGGCCAGCACCTGCGCCATCGCCTTCTTTTCGAACTGCGGCGCGATGGGCTCAAAGACCATCACTGCGGCATACCGCGTGTTCCACAAATCACCAGCCGCCGAATATGGAATCCAGGACGACTCGTCGTCGCTGGAAAAGTAATTGCTGAGCTGAATCTTCCTCGCCATGACGCCGACCACGGTGAAGCGTACGCCGGAGACTTGCACCGTCTCGCCCACTGCCGGACGCCCGCTGAACAACTCTTCCTTCAACCGGCCGCCCAGGAAGATCACGCGCCGGCGTTCGAGTTCGTCTTCGGCATTAATCCAGCGGCCTTCCGACGGGACTTCATTGCGCATTTCGCCATATTCAGGACAGACTCCGCGCACCGGCGCGGTCCCCACCATGCGGTCGCCGTACGCAATTCCCGGGCGCCGGACCGTTTCGAGGCACACATGCTTCACCAAGGGAGCGGTCTGCTTCACCATGTCCAGATCGGCCTGCTCGAGAACTACCTTCTTCCCGGCGCGCTGGCCGCCGGGCTGCTCGCTGGTCTGCTGTGGCCAGCAAATGACCACGCTCTTGCCGAACGCGTCAAAGCCATGCACCAGAACGCTGCGGAAACTGCTGCCATACGCGATCAACAGAGTCACCGTCGCAATGCCCCAGACGATCCCCAGCATGGTGAGGAAGCTGCGCGTTACGTTTCTCTTCAACGCGGTCCAGGCTTCGAGAATGATTTCAATCAGCATGCCCTATTAATTCTTGAACCACCAAGGGCCCGCAGGGACACGAAGGACAACCCATGCCTCTTTGCTGCTTCGTGAACCTTCGCGTCCTTCGTGGTTCAACTCTTATCCCCCTGCCTCATACCGTAACGCCTCGATCGGATCGATCGAGGCCGCTCTTCGCGCGGGGTATAGCGCTGCTCCTACCGCGATCGCTCCCAGCAGTCCAGCAGCAATCAAACCTGAGCTCCAACTCGGGATCAGTCCGGCGAAAAAGTCGGGCATGGGCAGCATGTTCACCAGAGCGCAGAATCCAAACGCGACGCCCAGGCCGATTCCTCCGCTCAGCAGAGCGATAATTAACGCCTCAATAAAGAACTGCCGCAGAATCGTCCCTGCCGGAGCACCAATCGCCTTGCGGACGCCAATCTCCCGGGTCCGCTCCCGCACGGCGACCAGCATCACGTTCATTACGCCGATGCCGCCCAGGAGCAGGGTCACGATCCCAACCGCTCCCAGGAAGAATTTCATGCCATCGGTCATCGTCTTGAAGGCCTGCGCTTCCTGCACCGTATCCCAGATCGGACACGCTTCCTTGTCGTTGGGATCGTAGCGATGCATGCGCGCCAGCGCCACGCGCACTTCGCGCTTGCAGGCAGAGTGTTGCTCGACCGATTTGGGCGTCACCAGCAGTTGGTCGAACGTCGAATTCGTCCCGGGAGGCTTGTCGGGAAAGTCACGGCGCATCGCGGCAAAGGGCACGAAGACTTTGTTCACGTCCCAGCCGTCATAGCTGGAGTCCTGTTTCTTCTTCGCCATGACACCGATGACGGTGTAGGGGAAGTCATTCAAGTAAATGTTGTCGCCCACCGGATTGCGCCCGGGGAACAACTGCTTGGCTGCGTCCGAGCCTAGAAATGCCACGCGCCGGGCCTCGCGCATGTCGTCCCAATCGTAGAAACGTCCGGCGCCGACATCGAGGCTGCGAATGTAGCCGAACTGCGGATACGATCCCGTCACCGTGAAAGCCGCATTGTTGAAGTTGGAGTGGGTGCGCACCGTGTCCTGCTCGAGTTCCGGAATCGCATACTCGCAGTCCGGGGACTCCGCCTGCACCACCGGGACGTCCTGATCTTCCCAGTGCACGACGCGTCCGGCGTGGGTGCCGCCCGCCTGCAGGCTGGTGCGGCCGTGGAAGACGATCATCACATCCTTGCCGAGGTTGCGCGCCTGCTCTTCCTGGCCTTTGCGCAGTCCTTCGCCGGCTGCCACCATGAGCACAATCGAGACGATGCCCCAGGCGATCCCGAACATGGTCAGAAATGCACGCAGCTTGTGCGACCAGAGCGTTCGCAGGACGTCGAAGATGAGATCGCGCACCGTCATGACACTGGGTTGGACGCAAGCGGAGAGAGAAGGTAATCCCCCGGGCCCGGCTTACCGTTAGATACGTAGCGGGTAGGGCTTTTGTTGCAGGAAAAAGAGAAGGCTAGAAGGCAATCCCGATCGCGTTGGGCCGGGCTCAGTTTGGCTGCGATAGACTCAGAACCTCAAACTCGAACGGGAATCAGCGCAGCACGTTCTATCCACCCATCGAACTCTTTGAGCGCCAGTTCACATTGCACTCGATGCCGCTCCTTGCGATCGCGAATCTTCTTCTCCAGCGGAGGAAGGAGATCAAACGTAATATTGGCTGGCTGAAAGTTCCTTGCATCGGCGTGCGTCACATAGTGCGTCAGCGATCCGAAGGCTGAAGCCCGCGGAGCGGGGGCCATTTCGACCCCGACAACCAGCGCGGCAGCGTGCATCCCGGCCAACAGTCCGGTCGCGATCGATTCGACATAGCCTTCGACCCCGCAAATCTGGCCAGCGAAGAAAACCCGCGGATGCGCCTTCATCTGAAGAGTCTCCTGCAGCAACGTCGGCGCATTGATGTAAGTATTGCGGTGAATCTGCCCGTAGCGCAGGAAGCGCGCATTCTCCAGACCCGGAATGAGGCGCAGCACGCGCGCCTGCTCACCAAACTTCAAATGATTCTGGAATCCGACCAGGTTGTAGGAATCCGCCCGCAGGTTCTCCTTCCGCAATTGCACTACCGCGTACGGCATCCTGCCCGTGCGCGGATCGATCAGTCCCACCGGCTTCATCGGGCCGAAGCGAAGCGTATCGCGCCCGCGGCGCGCAATCTCCTCAATTGGGAGGCAACCCTCAAAGTAATTCAGCCTTTCCCAGTCGCGTTCCTCGACCGATTGCGCCGCCAGGAGCGCGTCGTAAAAGCGGCCATATTCGTCCGGCGTCATGGGGCAGTTGATGTAATCCGCAGATCCTTTGTCGTACCGCGCCGCCATGTACACTCGCCCCATATCAATCGAGTCCGCCTCCACAATCGGGCTGATTGAATCGTAGAAATGCAGATGTGGACTGTGTGGAGCGGGCGCCCCTTCGGCAAGCTCAGGGCAGGCTCCCGCCCGCTCTGGTTTTGACCCGCCGATGCCTTCACTCAGCCGCGTCACCTCCTGGGTCAGTCCCTCCGACGTCAGCGGACCAGTGGCAATGATGGTCAGGCTCTCCGTCTCATCCACCGTTGTCACCTCTTCCCGACGTACTGTAATGCGTGACTCCCGTGAGATCGCATCGGTCACGCGAGCCGCGAAGGTGACGCGGTCGACCGCCAGCGCATGCCCTGCCGGGACTGCGCATTCCCGCGCAATCGCCAACAGCAGAGAACCTGCGCGTCGCATCTCTTCCTTCAGCAGCCACGGAGCCGTGTTCTCACTGTCGGATTTCAGCGAGTTCGAGCACACCAGTTCGGCAAAATCCGCCGTCTGGTGAGCCGGCGTCGAGCGTAAGGGGCGCATTTCGAACAGTTCCACGTCCAAGCCTCGCCGCGCACACTGCCATGCAGCCTCCGACCCGGCTAGCCCCGCTCCGATAATTTTGACGATTGCCATTTTGTCTATTTGGACGGCCGACGCGTTGTCAGCGGTTCGTGAATCCTCTCGTTCCTCTCCAGCATTTTGACAAACTCCCCGAATCTTTCTGGCTCAACTCGATCGCTTTTTCGTTCCAGTCGAGAACTTCCCAGTGTATTCCGTAACAGTGCTCGTCGATCGCAAGGCGTGCGACCGCGGCCAGCAGCGCCTTCCCAACGCCGCGCCTGCGAAAGGCCTCCCGCACGAACAAATCTTCCAGAAACAATCTACGGCCCGCCCACGCCGAATAGTATCCAAAAAAGAGAGCGTATCCCGTTGGGCGTCCGTCCCACTCGGCGATGAGTGCCTGGAAACGCGGGTTCTCCCCCAATCCATCCCGCACGAGATCTTCCTCGCGTATGGTCAGCAGATCGAGTTGGCGCTCATACTCCGCCAGTTCGCGAATCATGGTCGGGAGCAGCGCCGCATCATGGACGGTTGCGGGACGAGGCATTGTCCAACGCCAGGATCTTGGCCTGCTTCGGCATCTGGCTGGGGCGGCGCTTGTGCCGCCGGTTGCGGCGTCGCCCAATAAGGAAGGAATACGGAGAGCAGGATAGTCATCGCGAACCACTCCCTGCCCGCACTTTAAGAACAGGTCTGCGACATGACAAGTATCTCTGTTCTATGCGGTTTGGGCCGCTCGGTGGGGCGTTGTGCGGCAGGCTCTTTGCTACCTCGCTACGGGCGCGGCCGCCGCCGCGACCAGCACCCAACCTCCTCTCTTGTAGACCCAGGTATCAATAAAGCGCCAGCGCCTCAGGACAGGCTTGCCGTTCTTCATGCTTTTCTCGCGATAGGTCCCAACCACGATGGCAGTCCTTCCAAAGGTGCGCACCGTCATGGGTTCCATCACGACCTGCTGCAGGCTAGGGCTTTCCGCGCGTATCCTCGACAGGTATTCCCCCTTCGTCACCAACCTGCCGTATTCCACATACACCAGGGCATTATCGAAAATCATATCCAACACACGGTTGTCCTTGCGCGATTGCCCTACAGTCCATTCGCGCTCCAGAGCACGGATAGCCGTTGCAGCGTCGCCCTCGGTACGCTCTTGGGCGGAAACAGATAGTGACGTCGCACACACCAGAATCAACAACAGGTCCGTCGTTCTCATGAGATTGACTCTCTGCCTCACTCCCCGGTCGGTGTTGCCAGGCTCGCGATCGAGACCCACATCCCGTTCTTGTAGAGCCAGGTATCCACGAACCGGCCACGTCGCACAAACGGCTTGCCGCGTTCCACACCGCTCATCTGGTAAGTGCCGGTGATGACTGCCGTGTCCCCATGCACATGCACTACCAGCTGCCCCGATATCAATTGCATCGCTCCCGATGCCTTCACGTCCGCCAGCACCTCCGGTTTGGTCAGCAATCTGCCGTCCGCATCGACGAAGACGAAAGCGTCGTCAAGGACCCTGTCCAGCGCCTTCAGGTCCTTGAACTGACAAGCCTGGTTCCACACGTGCTCCATCGCAACGATCTTCGATCTGACATCGGAATCAGAGGCCCCTTGCCCATACCCTGCTGGCATTCCCGCGCAAGCCAATAGCACAACCAACGTCAACGTTCTCATCGCAGGGACCCTTCCTTCGCTTCTATCGGCGAGCGATGTTTTTTCTTGAGGGCACGCCCCCTGCCGTTCTGCGCGAACCCGGCTAATCTGCGATGATGAGGACTTAAGACGTTCAACTCTCTCAATCTTGGAGACTTTCGATGGCTCGCATTGGCCTGATCAGTCCTGAATCTGCAAACCCGGAAGTGAAGGAAATCTACGAGAAGACTCTCCGTGGCAAACCTGGCAACGCACAGAAAGCTCTGGCACATCGCCCGGAGATGCTTAAGCATTTCCTAAGCTTCTACGCCAGCGTGGGGCGCTCCCTGGATCGCAAGCTCTATGAACTGATCTACCTTCGTGTCTCGCTCATCAACGGATGCCACTACTGCGCCCAGCACCATATGGCGTCTTCGAAGCGGGTGGGACTCGCCGCAGAAGATTGGTCCGCGCTCAAGGCAGGAGATTATTCACGCTACACCGAGAAAGAACGCGCCGCACTCACCTACGTCGAGAAACTGACGCGTACGCCGCACGACATCACCGACGGCGACTTCGTGCCCCTGAGCAAGCAGTTCTCTGAACCGGAAATCGTCGACATTCACCTGCTGGCGGGCCTCGCCAACCTCACCAACCGCTTCACCGCCCCGCTGGGACTGGAAGTGGAGTTCCCGGAAGAGAAGATCTGAGAAATTGGGTGATTTTGTGATTTGGCAATTGAAGCGAGGCCTTTCAATTACCCGATTGCCCAATTTCTCAATTCTTAAAGGATCTCTCGCACATCCCCCACGCGCTTCGTCACGCGCTCCCGGTCCAAATACTCAAGCAGAGGAATGGCATATTTACGGCTGACCCCCGTCAGTTCCTTGAACTTCGCCACGTCCATCTTCGGCGACTTGGCTTTCTGCGCCGCGACTAATCGGCGCAACTCTTCGAGCGCGCTGCGGTGAAACACCAGTTCTTCGGAAATCTTGACCAGCACCTTGTCCCGCAGCAGAAGGGTGACGATCTTCTGCGCACGAGTCTTGTCCACCTTGAGCCCCGCGATCACCTCGTGGAGCGCAGGAACTTTCAAGCCCGCCACCGCAAAGGCCTCTTCGATCTTCTTCTTTGACTCGGCTTCTTCGTCCTTCATGATTACGCCGTGACCGGCCAGTCGTACCAGGTCGCCGGTAGCCTCGATTTTCTTGTCACTGGCCAGCAGATCGAGGGATGCGGTGAAGACGTCTGAGGACGCTTTGACCTGCTCGCGTAGCGCTTCCCTGGCAATCCCGCCCACCAGGGAGTTTTTCCTGTGAAACCCCTCAACCGAACTCACTATGAGTTGTTGGAGTCGCTCCATTGCAGGCGCGTCCACGAATAAGTCACCGATCCGCAGCACTCGCCCTTCTTTCACTGCTTGAGCGAGTCGAGTTTCGAGGGAATTCCTGGTCCACCCAGTTTCAGCAATGAGTCGCGACATCGAGATTCCGCCGTGACCACGCCTTGCGATGCGTGCTCTCAGCATTGGCTCCGGATCACCGCCGGCCAGAATCTGCAGGAAGCTTTCATGTCCCGGCATGCGCAGGATCGGAGCAGGATCCAGCACAACTCCGCCGCCGATCGTCACGACCGGCGAGAACTGGCGGATAATAAACCGGTCTCCGGGCAGCAAGAGGGCTGCCTCCGGCAGCTTCAGCCGCGCAAACGCCTGCAAGCCCTGAGCAAGTTGCTTGACGGCATGAAGCGCGATCTCCGCCACCGTCTCCATCGTGTTGGAATGGAAGTGCACCCGTGTCCGAGATTTCAGCGGGCGCGGCGCAGAGGACAGCAGGCTCAGCCGCACATCCACCCGACGCGTCACCGCAAACGTCGCGACTGGCGCCAGCGTCATGCCGCGCGACAAATCTTCCGTGCTCGCACCAGCCAGGTTGAGCGCAGTACGTTGCCCAGCAACCGCCGCCTCGGCAGCCTGTCCGTGCACCTGCACTCCGCGCACGCGAACTTTTCGGCCAGAAGGAAAAACTTCCAACTCTTCTTCGCGATGAATCGTTCCTGCCACCAAGGTTCCGGTCACCACTGTCCCAAAGCCCTTCATGGTGAACACGCGATCGACTGGCAACCTAGCCAGGGCGTGCGAATCGCGCGGCAGCACCTCCGCCGCGGCTGCGATCATCGCCCGCTTCAGATCGTCCAGCCCAGCACCGGTCAGCGAACTCACAGAAACGACAGGAGACTTCGGAGGCTCCAGGAACGTCCCGCGCAGAAACTCCTCGACCTCCAAGCGCACCACATCGAGCGTCTCTGCATCCACTGCGTCCGACTTGGTGAGCACCGTGATGCCACGTTGGACGCCGAGCAATTGCAGAATGTCGAAGTGCTCCCGGGTTTGCGGCTCGATCGACTCGTCGGCCGCGATGACCAGCAGCACCAGATCGATGCCACCCACCCCGGCAAGCATGTTGCGCACAAAGCGCTCGTGGCCCGGGACATCTACAAAGCCCAGGTGCAGCGGTTCTCCATTCGCGCCCGCCAAGTCCATGTGAGCGAAGCCCAGGTCAATGGTGATGCCGCGCCTTTTTTCTTCCTCCAACCGGTCGGCATCAATGCCGGTCAACGCCTTCACCAGCGCCGTTTTCCCGTGGTCGATATGGCCAGCCGTGCCTACGATGATCGATTTCATGTGCCCTGAGATCTTACCGGAAAGGAACTGCGAAGGATCTCATGTGGATTTCCCCCGACAAATGATCGTGTTGGTCCTACCCATCCGCCCCGCCAAATGCGACAATAGAAGCTCTTCCCATGGCCACCTCTTTAACCTCTGCCTTTTCTCCGGAGACCCTCCGGCAGCACGGCCTCACGTCCGATGAGTACGAGAAGATCAAGCAACTTCTCGGGCAGCGCGAGCCGACGCTTACCGAACTCGGCATTTTCAGCGTGATGTGGAGCGAGCACTGCTCGTATAAGTCGTCGCGCGTGCATCTGAAACGCCTTCCCACGCGCAGCAAGCTCGTGTTGCAGGGGCCCGGCGAGAACGCCGGCATCATCGACATTGGCGACGGCTGGGCCTGCGCCTTCAAGATCGAATCCCACAATCATCCGTCGTTCATCGAACCTTTTCAAGGCGCGACCACCGGCGTAGGCGGGATTCTGCGCGACATTTTCACGATGGGCGCAAGGCCGGTCGCGGTGATGGATTCGCTGCGGTTCGGACCCATCACGGCATCGAAGGATATTTCCCAGAAGGAACTGCACAAGAATCATTCCGTCCTCGAAGGCGTGGTCAGCGGGGTCGCTTCTTACGGCAACTGTTTCGGGGTGCCGAACCTGGGGGGCGAAACGAAGTTCGAGCCCTGCTACTCCGGAAATCCGCTGGTGAACGCGTTTGCGCTGGGCCTGGTCCGAAAGAATGAAATTTCCTACGCGAAGGCAGCCGGCGAAGGCAATCCGGTGATCTATGTGGGCGCAAAGACCGGACGCGACGGCATTCATGGCGCGACCATGGCCAGCGAAGAGTTCAGTGAAGCCTCGGAAGCGAAGCGGCCGAATGTGCAGGTCGGCGATCCGTTCCTGGAAAAACTCCTGCTCGAAGCGTGTCTGGAAGCCATGCAGACGGGCGCGATCGTCGGCATTCAAGATATGGGCGCTGCCGGACTCACATGCTCGACCTGCGAGATGGGCGGGCGCGGCGGCGTGGGTATTGAAATCGAACTCGACCGCGTGCCACAGCGCGAAACCGGCATGACTCCGTACGAGATCATGCTGAGCGAGTCGCAGGAGCGCATGCTGCTGGTGGCGCAAAAAGGGCGCGAGGGCGAGGTATTTCGCGTTTTCGAAAAATGGGGACTCGATGCGGTCGAAGTGGGCAAGGTTACGACGGATAACAAACTGCGCGTGCTGGAGCACGGCAAAGTCGTGGCTGAGATTCCGAATCCGGCGCTGACGGACGATGCTCCGGTGTACAAACGTCCGCTGTCGCGATGGGAACCACCGGTGCCGCGGGAGATGCCGGAACACATCGAGCTCGGCGGGGCCGGCGACTTCACCGCGAATCTGAAGCAGCTGCTGGCCAGCCCTAACATCTGTGGCAAGCGCTGGGTGTGGCAGCAGTACGACCACATGGTGCAGACCAACACGGTCGAAGCGCCGGGAGCAGGCGATGCGGGCGTGATCCGCATTAAGGGCTCGCGGCGCGGTCTTTCGATGGCGCTCGACGGCAACGGGCGCTGGTGCTATCTCGATCCGCGGCTGGGCGCGATGCACGCAGTCGCCGAGGCGGCGCGCAAAGTGGCGTGCTCGGGAGCAACTCCGGTGGGCGCGACGAATTGCTTGAACTTTGGCAATCCCGAAAAGCCGCACATCATGTGGCAGTTCTCGCAAACGATTGATGGGATCACAAAGGCTTGTGAGAAGTTGGAGATTCCCATCACCGGGGGCAACGTCAGCTTCTACAACGAGACGCTGGGCGAAGGCATTTATCCCACGCCCGTGCTGGGAGTCGTGGGAATTCTCGAAGACGTGCACAAGACCGCGAAAATGCATTTCGCCGCGCCCGGACGCACGATCGTGCTATTGCGCGCGGGGGAAGCGGGCGATATCACCGATGCAGAGAGCGAGTTTGGGTCGTCGGAGTACGCCAAGGAAGTTCTGGGCACGCTGTGGGGATATCCGCCCGAGTTGGACTTGGAAAAGGAAGCCGGGTTGCAGAAGGCTGTCATCGAATTGATTCAGCTTGGGTTGGTGGATTCGACGCATGACTGTGCCGATGGCGGCATGGCCGTCGCGTTAGCGGAGAAAGCATTGCCCAAGGGCGTGGGCGCGCGGGTGAACCTGGCATCTGGCGGCCTGTTTGCGGAGTTTGCCCTGTTTGGGGAAGATGCCAGCCGGATTGTGATCTCTTGCGACCCGGGGCAGGTAGCGCGAATCAAAGAAGTAGCGGAGAAGCGCGGCGCGGCTGCAGAAGTGATCGGAGAGACGATTCCGGGACGGCTGGAAATCTTGCTCGATGGCAAGGTTGTCATTTCGACGGCGGTGTCGGAGTTGAGCGATGCTTACGAAGGCGCTTTGGAGTCGGCGTTGCGGACGGATCCGGAGTTAGTGGCTGCGGATTGATTCAAGCCAAAAGCTTGAACCACAGAGGACACTGAGGAGCACAAAGGCTGCCGAGCTTTGCTCGGCCGGACAGCCGAAGGCGGTTGTCTCCAGAGGGTTTGAGGTGGGGTTAATCTAAAAGCTAAAAGCTAAGAGCTAAGGGCCAGGAGCGAAATGCTTTCTTCCGACAAATTTCATGACGAGTGCGGTGTGGTGGCGATCTTTGCCCATCCGGAGGCGGAGAAGCTGGCTTACCTGGGACTGCACGCGCTGCAGCACCGCGGGCAGGAATCGGCGGGGATTGTCACTTCCGACGGCCTGACTTCGCGGGCGCACAAGGCTATGGGCTCGGTGGCGGATATTTTCACCGAAGATGTGCTGTCGAAAATGCGGGGCACGCTGGCCATCGGCCATACGCGCTACTCCACGGCGGGAGACTCGGCGCTGCTGAATGCACAGCCGATCCTGGTGCAATCGAACAAGGGGTCGATTGCCGTGGCGCACAACGGCAATCTCACCAACGCGCTGCAGGTCCGCGCGCGGCTGGAAAGTCAAGGTTCGATTTTTCAAACCAACAGCGATACCGAGGTAATCGTTCACCTGATCGCGCTTTCCAAGGAGCACACGCTGCCGGAAGCGGTGGCAGATGCGCTGCGGCGGGTCGAGGGAGCGTTTTCGCTGGTGATGATGAGTAATGACCGCGTCTTTGCGGTGCGCGACCCGCGCGGGTTCCGGCCACTGGCCATGGGCCGTATCGCGGCGCTGGAGGGTCAGAAGCACGACACCATCGTTTTTGCGTCGGAAACTTGCGCGTTCGACCTGATCGGCGCCGAGTACATACGTGATGTGAAACCGGGGGAACTGATCGTGGTAGGGCCGGAAGGCGTGAGTTCGCGCTTCTATTCGACGGCGGCAGCGCAATCCAGCTGCATTTTCGAACATGTGTACTTCTCGCGTCCCGACAGCATCGTCTTCGGCCGCGCGGTACAGACCAGCCGCGAGGAACTGGGGCGCCAACTGGCGCGGGAAGCGGGTGTGGATGCCGATCTGGTGGTTCCCGTGCCGGATTCCGGGGTGACGGCGGCAGTCGGCTATGCCGCTGAGAGCGGACTCCCGTTTCGCTTTGCCTTGATCCGCAACCACTACGTCGGACGAACGTTTATCGAGCCCAGCCAGAGCGTGCGGGACTTTGGGGTGAAGCTCAAGCTCAATCCGGTGCGCTCGCTGCTGCAAGGCAAACGCGTGGTGCTGATCGACGACTCGATCATACGCGGCACCACCAGCCGCAAGATTGTACGCATGATCCGCAACGCGGGAGCGAAGGAAGTGCATATGCGCGTCTCATGCCCGCCGACGATTTCGCCCTGCTATTACGGAGTGGACACCCCTTCAAAGAAGCAGCTCATTGCCGCCAACAAGACGGTGGATGAGATTCGCGACTATATTGGCGCGGATTCGCTGGCTTATCTCTCGCTGGAGGGTCTCAAGAAAGCTTGCGGCGAGGGAGAGAAAATCTCTTACTGCTCGGCTTGTTACACGGGAACTTATCCGACCGACATCATTGATGTCGAGGAGATTCAGCCGGCGGCGGTGAGACGCTAGAAGTTGGGCGGCAGCGAACAGCAGATTCCTCGCTTTGCTCGGAATGACAAGAAAACTTTAGAAGTAGAAAGCAATCGGGGCGGCCTTACGGTCGCCCTGAAGTTTTTGATGGACGACTCGTTCATTGGTGAGTGAAGGCAGTCGGCTTTCGCGCCTGCGCGACGCGTGGGATGGACTGCAGGTCAGCGATGATGCGAACGTCGTCCCAGGCTTTCAGAAGTTCGCCGACCGATCCGGCAATGGTGCCGCTGATTTCCAGGACGAGCCATCCGCCGGGGCGCAGCGCTGCGTGAGCCTGCGGAAGCAGACGGGCAATGACCTCGACTCCTGTTGGTCCGGCAAACACAGCGTTGCGCGGCTCAAATTTGCGGACCTCCAGTTGAACCTGATCTTCTTCGGATTCGCCGACGTACGGCGGGTTCGAGACGATGAAATCCAGGCCGGTGACGTTGAGGCCTTCCAGCAGGTCCGCTTGATGGAACTGGATGCGGTGCTCGAACTGATGGCGAGCGGCGTTGGCGCGGGCGATTTCGAGCGCCGCAACAGATATGTCGGTGGCGTGGATTTCGGCGTGAGGAAATTCTTTGGCTAGCGCCAGGGCAATGCAGCCTGAGCCGGTACCAACGTCGAGAATGCGGAGGACCCCAGGCGTCGGACCTCGGCCCTCGGCCCTCGGCCCGGGAGTGGCGGCTTCTAAGGCCGAGGTCTGAGGTCTGAGGTCCGAGGTCCGCAGTTCGAGCACGGTTTCGATTACGTGTTCAGTCTCGGGGCGCGGAATGAGGACCGCGGGGGTAACGATCAGGTCCATGCCCCAGAATTCCTGATGTCCGGTGATGTACTGCGCCGGCACCCCGCGGGCGCGTTCGGCGAGAGCAGATTCATAGCGAGTTTGCTCGTCCGATGTGAGTTCGCGCTCGGGATGCGCGAAGAGGTAGGCTCGGTCACAGTTGAGCGTGAACATAAGAAGCAACTCGGCGTTCAACCGCGGGGAGGGAACGTGGTCTGCGGTGAGGCGGGTGATGGCGGAGGTGAGAGCTTCGCGGAGGTGCATTGCTTCATTCACCACGGAGGCACTGAAACACGGAGAAAAACAAGCCTTGGCTGCGAGTTCTTACTTGGGATTTGTCCCCGTCTGCTGCCATTGATAGCCAAGATAGATCATCTGGCCGATGTGGTGCTGCATGTGGGCCGCGCACTGCATGATCATGTCGAGGCGATTCTGGGCAGTTGTGCCAACACCTGAGTACTCTCTCGACCAATCGTCAGGTGCTTGCGCGCGGATGGTTTGCTGCACCAGGGCGACCGCTTCGTCGAAACGTCTGAGGGCCTCCTCTTTCGACGGAGGATTTGGGTCGCTGAATTCGCGGGGGCGGTCGCGGACGTAGCCGGTCTTTGCGATCTGCGCGCCAATGTAGTAATTCAGGTTGCCTGTCAGGTGCAGGACCAGATGGCCAAAGCTGTTCCCGTAGGGGAACGGCCTTTGCCAGAACTGTTTGTCGGTGAGCGGAGCGGCCAACTCGCGGACGCGGGCGGCATTCGTGGTATAGCGTTCGGCGAGAACGGATGCGAGCGTCCCATCAAGTCTGGACATATTCTCTTCCACTTCGCGGGCGAGAACGCCCACGTCCTTCCCCTAAACCAGGCTCGTAGCTTCCTGCCTCAGCTTTTCTGCCTGGTAGTAGGTCGTGAGCGCCTCGATGAGCGGCTGCAGTTTGCCGTCCATGACCGCTTCGAGCTGGTGGATGGTGAATCCGATGCGATGATCGGTGAGCCGGTTCTGCGGGAAGTTGTAGGTGCGGATTTTCTCGCTGCGGTCGCCGGATCCCACCATGGCCTTGCGTTCCTTGGCCAGGGCCTGCTGCTGCTTCTCCATTTCGATTTCGTAGAGACGGGAGCGCAGCACGCGCATGCCTTTTTCGCGATTCTTGATCTGGGATTTTTCGTCCTGGCAACTGACGACCGTGTTGGTTGGGATATGCGTGATGCGGACGGCGGAGTAAGTGGTGTTCACGGATTGGCCGCCGGGGCCGGAGGAGCAGAACGTATCGATGCGCAGGTCTTTGGCTTCGATCTTGATGTCAACGTCTTCGGCTTCGGGCAGCACCGCGACCGTGACAGCCGAGGTGTGCACCCGTCCTTGCTGCTCGGTGGCGGGCACGCGCTGCACACGGTGAGTGCCGCTTTCGTACTTCAACTGGGAGAAGACGCGGTGGCCCTCAATGATGGCGATGACTTCCTTCAAGCCGCCGGCGGAGGATTCCGAAGACGAAAGCACTTCGACCTTCCAGCGCTGGGTTTCCGCGTAGCGGGTGTACATGCGGAAGATTTCGGCCGCAAAGAGGGTGGCCTCATCCCCGCCGGTGCCGGCACGGATTTCCAGGATGATGTTCTTTTCGTCGTTCGGATCCTTGGGCAGGAGCAGCACTTTCAACTCTTCCTCAACCGCCTTGACCCGGCCTTCCAACTGGTTGAGCTCATCCTGAGCATAGGCGCGCATGTCGGCATCTTTTTCATCGACGAGGACGGCCCTACTCTCCGCAATTCCTTTGGTCAGATCTTTGTATTCGCGGTACTTCTCGACCATGGGCGCGATTTCAGCATGGGCCTTGGCGGTCTTCTGGTATTTCGCCGAGTCGTTGACGATATCCGGCGAGGCGAGAGCGTTGGTCAGCTCTTCGTAGCGGGCTTCGATTTGGTCGAGTCGTTCAAACATCGTCGTTGGTCGTTCGTCGGTAGTCGTTAGCCTCTCGCCTCAAGCGGTTTTCTCGCGCAGCGAATTGATCAGGCTATTGAGACTTCTGCCTATGGCGTCTGCCGACGCCAAAATGCGCCCGGCATCTTCGCCGCTCATGTATTGTAATTCCTTCGCGATCAACAGTTGTGTTTGTGCCTCCAAGAGCGATCCTCGTGCGTGCAGGAGGAAATTCCCAAACTCACGGTCGGATCGGTGTCCCTTGCCCTCCGCAATATTGCTTGGGACCGATACCGCAGCCCGACGCAATTGTTGGCATAAGCCGTACACCTCGTGTTTCGGAAACTGCCCCGTTACTCGATAGACTTCGACGGCAAATTTCATCGCTTCCTGCCAGACGCGCAAATCCTTAAATGATGCTGACATGTTCGACACCTCTCAAAGAGAACTGTAATGCCTGAGTTGTGAGAGGTAACGACTAACGACGAACGACTATCGACGGTTTCCCAGGATGGGATCCCCTAGGCAATCACCAACTCGCCCCCGCGTTCTTTTTCGAGCAACATCGCGTGGTCGAGGGCGGTGATGGCGCATTGCGCCATCTCGTCGGACGGAGGTTTGGTGGTAATGCGCTGCAGCCAAAGGCCAGGCGCGGTGATCAACGCAAACAGCGATCCCCGGTGCTTGGCCGCGAAGCGGATGATCTCGTACGAAACTCCGGCGATGACCGGCAGCAGGGCGATGCGCGAGGCGAAGCGCGCCCAGAACGTGGTGAACGGGACCAGCATGTAGAAGCCGATCGAGATCAGCATCACGGTCATCAGGAAGCTGGTGCCACAGCGCGGATGATAGGTTGAATATTTCTGCACGGACGCGATGTTGAGCGGGTCTCCATTTTCGAAAGCGAAGACCGTTTTGTGCTCGGCCCCGTGATACTCGTAGACGCGCCGAATATCCTTCCAGAGCGACACTCCCCAAATGAAGAGGAGGAACAGCAAGAGGCGGATACCGCCGTCGATCAGGTTGAAAACAATCCGGCCGCCGAGAGCGGGGTCGATCTTTTTGAGTTCGGTCGCCGCCAACAGCGGGACGTATTTGTACATGAAGATGAAGAACGCCAGCGAGAGCAGGAGATTACCGGCGGCCAGCCAGTTGCTGACGGTGGCAGCCTTGTCGCGAGCCTGGGAAGAAGATTTCTGCGACTCGGAAGAGTCCGCCGCGCTTCGCGCTGGCGGGACAGCCGAGACCGCTGTCCCCACATGATCTTCCTTCTGGCCTTCCTGCATCATGTCTTCGATGGCGACGTTGGCTGAGAAGCGCAGGGCGCGGTAGCCGAGATTCATGGCATAGCCGAGCGTCATGACGCCGCGCACGATCGGCCAGGCCATCCATTTGTGTCTTTCGGAGGGGCGCTCGAGCGGTTCGCTCATGGTGACAACTTCACCGGAGGGTTTGCGGCAGGCGATGGCCCAGGCGTGGGGGGAGCGCATCATCACTCCCTCGAGCACGGCTTGTCCGCCGACCAGAGTTTCTTCCCCACTTTCCAGGGCGGGCAGAAGTTGGACGGCGGCGAGGAATCGCAGGTAATTTCGTAGGGTACGCACGACTATTTTGATGCTCCTAACAGAGACACGACGCACCTTCTAGGGTAACACAGGCTGGCAGTCGTTTAGGATTGGGTTGTGGGCGCGCTAAGTCGAAGTAAGGGCGAGGGTTAGGCCAGGCGCAAGGGCGAAAGCTGGATGCCCTTGCGACAGCCGGAGGGAAACCGGCGCTACGATCGGAGATTCATGCAGCGGTTGGCGGCAGCTTGCGAAGCGATTGCGGGGACGACGAAGAAACTGCTGAAGACGGGGATCGTCGCGGACTATCTGAAGTCGCGCACAACCGATGAGGCGGCCGTGTCGGCGGTATTCCTTTCGGGGCGGGCGTTTCCGGCATGGGAAGAGACCACGCTGCAGGTCGGCGGTCGGTCGCTATGGCAGATTGTGGCGGAGTTGTCGGGGAGCGATGAAGGCGAGCTGACAGCTACTTACCGGCGTCACGGTGACCTGGGAGCGGTCGCAGGCGAAGTCCTTTCCGAACGCGCCGGTCAGGGTTTGGGCGTGTTGGACGTGGAGGCAACGTTTCGTCAGATTGCCGCGGCACGCGGGCCATCGGCAAAGGCAGCCATCGTGCGCGATCTGATTTCACGCGCGACGCCGCTCGAAGCTAAGTACATCGTCAAGATCATTACTGGCGATCTACGGATTGGACTGAAGGAGAGCCTGGTCGAGGAAGCGATTGCCAGGGCCTATGGCGGAACTCCGGCTGATGTGCAACGCGCCAACATGCTCGTGGGAGACATCAGCGAGGCGCTTCGATTGGCCTCCGAGGGTAGGCTGGCCGAGGCAGCGATGCGGATGTTTCATCCGCTCGGGTTCATGCTGGCGAGTCCGATCGAGTCGGCGGAGGAGGGGCTGAGTTACTTCGCGGAAGCGGCGGTAGAGGATAAGTACGACGGCATCCGCGCACAGGCGCATGTGGCGAACGGCGAGGTGAAATTTTTCTCGCGCACGCGGGATGAAATCACGGAATCGTTCCCGGAGTTGCCGGACGCGCTGGCCGGGCTGCCGCAGGACGCCATACTGGATGGAGAGATTGTGGCGTGGGACTATCCCGCGGGACGCGCGCGGCCGTTTAGCGTTTTGCAGCAGCGGCTGGGAAGGAAGAGAGTCAGCGACAAGATGCTGCGGGAGACTCCGGTCGCGTTCCTGGTGTTCGACGTTCTATATGCGGGAAGAGAGCTAGTGATGGATCGTCCGCTGCGGGAGCGGGCGCGGATCCTCGATGAGTTACTAACGACGCCACGGAAAACCTTGAACCACAGAGGACACGGAGGTTCGCAGAGGAGAGCGCCGGTCCAAGGAGCGCTTGCCTTCGATGCAGAGCAACACGCAGAAGAAAGGATCGCTGAGGCGAGCATCATTCGCGCGCCGGTATTTCGCGCCTCGTCCCCCGAGGAATTGGAGGAGTTGTTTGCCGCGGCGCAGGAGAGAGGGAATGAAGGGTTGATGATCAAGGATATCGATTCGCCATATACGCCCGGCAAGCGTGGAAAGTCGTGGCTGAAGATGAAGCGTGAACTGGCCACGCTGGATGTCGTCGTGACCGCGGTCGAGTACGGGCACGGCAAGCGCGTGGGTGTGCTCAGCGATTACACCTTCGCGGTGTGGGATGGTGAGCGACTGGTGAACATCGGCAAGGCGTATTCCGGCCTGACCGACGGCGAGATCGCCGAGATGACACAGTGGTTCCTCGATCACACGTTGGAAGATCAGGGATTCCGGCGGATGGTTGAGCCGAAGATCGTGCTGGAAGTGGCCTTCAACAACATGATGCAATCCGACCGGCACGAGAGTGGATACGCTCTGCGCTTTCCGCGCATTGTGAGGTTGCGGCCGGATAAGTCGGCGGAAGAGGCGGACACGATTGAGCGGGCGCGGGAGATTTTCGAGAAGCAACAAGCATAGCAGTGACGTGCAGTGCCATCTCAGTGGCTGTGGTGATGATGATGTTCTTCACTCTCCGCCACCGGGATCACGCAGCCGTGGGCCACTTCGCACACCACGTGCTCGAACTGGATCGTCGTATGGTCGATGCGGAAGTCGTGCAGCAGGCACTCCTTCACGTCCCGCAAAATGCGTTCGCTGACCGAAGGAGGAATGTCGGCAATCGAAATGTGGCAGGACAGCGCGTGGGTCTCCGATCCGATGCTCCAGACGTGAAGATCATGCACGTCATTGACTCCGCCGACCGAACGGATGGCGGACTCGATCTTCTCCAGCTTCATGCCACGCGGCGTGCCTTCCAGCAAAATGTTGAGGGTCTCGCGGACAATGCCGAAGCCCGACCACAGGATCAGCACGCCGATGCCGAACGAGAGCGCGGAATCAATCCAGTAGTTCCCCGTAACCAGGATGGCCCAGCCACCGGCGATGACGGCTGCGGTCGAAAGCGTGTCACCGACCTCGTGCAGTAGCGCGCTGCGGATGTTGACATCGCCGCCGGAGCGCCGGCTCGAGCGATAAAGCAGAAGCGCGATCACCCCGTTCATGACCACGCCCGCAGCAGCGACCCACATCATCACGCTGGCCTGCACATGCACCGGATGCTGCAGGCGACGGAAGGCCTCGTAGAAAATGAAGAATGAAACGGCGACCAGCGAGATCGCGTTGACCAGGGCGGCCAGCACTCCGGCGCGATGATAGCCGTACGTCTTGGTGGAGTTAGCGGGGCGCGACTGGAAATAGACCGCGACCAGGGAGAGCAGCAGTGCTAGGAAATCGGAAAGATTATGTCCGGCTTCGGAAAGCAGCGCCAGGGAATGTGCGCGTATGCCCGCCACGACCAGCAGCACGATGTAGGCCAGGGTCACGGCGAGCGATATCTTCAAAACCCGCGTGGGACCGCCCGCGCCATGAACGTGCACGTGCATGCTTCCAGTGTAAGGGCGTATACGGCGGGCTTCAAGCGTGTGCAGGCGCCAGGCTTGCATCCGGCAGAGAAAACACAAGCGCAAAACTTAAGTTGTCTTCGCGAATGCCGATGTGGCGTAGAGACGGAAGGCAGGCGCGAGCCGGAACACGAACCAATCCAAAGCCTGGCCGCCCACACCGGAAGATGAGGGAGCGCGCCGAAAAGGAGGCCCGGCTAGTGCCGGAAGCCATAAAGAGGCGAGTACTCCTGGTCGATGATGCCGTGGTGGTTCGCAAGGCACTGTCCCTGGCCATCTCAAAAGACCGGGATCTTGAGGTCGCAGGCACGGCGGTCAACGGACGCGTGGCGCTGGCGAAATTCGCCGCCCTGAAGCCTGACATTGTCCTCCTCGACTTCGAAATGCCGGAAATGGACGGGCTGGCAACAGTCCGCGAGTTGCGCAAGATCGACACCCGCGTCCCCATCATCATGTTTAGCAACCTGACGGAGCGCGGGGCTTCGGTCACGCTGGAAGCTTTGTCGCTGGGCGCCACCGATTACGTCACCAAGCCGAGTAATGCAGATATGACGGCCACTCTCGAGGCCTTCTCGCGGGAACTCATCCCCAAGATTCGGGCGCTTTGCCTTCTGCCCGAGATACAAACCAGTTTCGCTCCGGCGGCCAAACCAAGAGTGCAGACTCCAGGTATAGCCATCCCTCATCGACCACGATTGCTATCCCCGGTACAAATAGTGGCGATCGGAGTCTCCACCGGTGGTCCGGACGCACTGGCCCGGGTTCTGCCATCGTTGCCGGCGAACTTTCCCCTGCCGATCGTCATCGCGCAACATATGCCGCCTATCTTTACCTCGCTGCTGGCGGCACGATTGTCGGCGAAGTCGGCGTTGCCGGTGCGGGAGTGCGTCTCTGGTGAACCGCTCACGCCCGGTTGTGCGGTCATCGCTCCGGGAGACTTTCACATGGTGGTCAGCCAGGAAGATGGACTGCTTGTCCTCAAGACCCATCAGGGCCCGAAGGAAAATTTCTGCCGTCCGTCGGTGGATGTGCTCTTCCACTCGATTGCCCGCCTGTACGGAGCCCGTGCGCTCGCTGTGGTTCTCACCGGCATGGGACAAGACGGGCTGAGGGGGTGCGAAACGCTGCACGGGTTAGGGGCCCGGATCTACGTGCAGGATGAAGCCAGCAGCGTGGTTTGGGGCATGCCAGGCTTGGTAGCACGGGGCGGTCTGGCGGACAAGATACTGCCGCTCGATCAGGTTGGCGCGGAGATTGTTCGCGCGGCCACCACGCAAATTGCTGCGCGAACTCAATCCTGAGATGGGCTTCGCCTGCCTGACGAATCAGCTCTTGGTCAGACTATCGAGGTAGCGGTTGTTGTAGAACGTGGTTGTCTTCTGCACGAACTCGAGAATCCTGAACATCCGCTCGCGGCCTTCCCGGTTCATCTCCCGGAACTGGACGGCAACGCCGGAGCCGGGATCGAGTCTCGCCACCACACCCTCAGCCGACAAGCTGGCATCATCCATCGAGAATCCCAGCTTGATTTTGCTGCCCGGCGCAAGGATGGTGCTGGTTTCCACGAAGCAGCCGCCCAGGCTGACGTCGGTAACATTGGCGAACAAGGGAGTCCCTCCCTCCTCGGTTTGCAGTTCGATCGTAACCCGGCACTTCATGCGCGGGTGGGAACGGCGGTCCTTATAGGAAAGCTGCTTCTGCTTTTCCATATACATACGGCGGTCGGCTTTGGCCAGAAGTTGTTCCGCATCTTTCCCGTCTTCCGGAAACATCGCGCGTCCGACGCTGAGCGACAGAATATCTTCGCCACAGACTTCGCTTCCGGCCTGGCTGGCCAAGGCCCGCATTTGCTCCGCCTTCTTACCCGCCGCATCGGCTGCGAGCCCGGGGGCGATGACCACAAATTCGTCTCCGCCCATGCGCGCGACGTAATCATATTCGCGGCAACTGTCTTTGAGCGCCTGGGCGAAGAGGCGCAACACGCGATTGCCCTCCAGATGGCCGAAGCGGTCGTTGATCTGTTTGAAGCCGTCCATGTCGGAGACCATGACCGTCAGCAACGAGTTGTCGCGCTTGCAGCGGGCCAGTTCACGGTCGAGTTGCAGGAAAAGAGAGCGGGCATTGGGCAGACCCGTGAGGTAGTCGGTGGTTGCCGAATTTTCCGCCTGCTGGTATTTGAGCGCGTTCTCGATGGACAGCGCCATCTTGCCGCTGACCGCAAGCAGTATGCGCAGGTGATCGGTGGCGAAGGCGTCGCGTTCGCCACGGTAGAGCGCGAGAACGCCGATGACTCCGGAAACCCCCTCCAGTGGCACGGCCAGAGCAGAACGCAATGTGCTGAACTTCGAAGGATCGTTCAGGTATCCCGGTTCCACCGACGGGTTACCGTTGATGATCGGCTTGCGATTGTGCGCCACCCAGCCGGAGAGTCCCTGCCCGATGGGGATACGCAAGGACGAAAATAGCCGATAGTTGTCCCCATTCACATATTCGGGGACCAGTTCATCTTCGCGCTTGATATAGATGGCGATGGCATCGTAAGGCACCATCGGCTTGAGCTTTACGGAGAACACGGACAGCGTCTCGGTCAAACTGAGCGAAGCGCCAAGGTCCTGGCTCAGTTCGAACAACGATTGCGCCTCCTGCCGGGCCGCTGCGATGGACGACAGGAACGTGGTTTCACGTCCCGCATAATCCTGCACGGTGGCGTTCTCGAAGCCGGCTGCCGGCTCGAGGCCACGCTCGATTTTGATCGAGGTGGAGAGCGGACCGTTGGGGTCCTGCGCTGACTTAGCCACGGCGAGCCGTTCCAGGTACTGATAGCGCTTTTGCAGAACGTCGACGACCTTCGGATCAAATGACTTGCCCGATTCGGCAGCCAGTTTCTGCATCACATCCCGCAGTGGCAAGGCGCGCCGGTACTGGCGATCGGACGCCAGGGCATCGAGATAGTCGACGGCCGAGAGGATGCGCGCTCCGATGGGAATTTCGGCTCCCTTCAGTCCCATCGGGTAGCCGGAGCCGTCCCACTTTTCATGGTGGGCGCGCACAATGGGCACGACGGGATAGGGGAAACGCACGCGTTCTAGAATCTCGGCGCCAACTAGCGTATGTATCTTCATCTTCTCAAATTCTTCCGGCGTAAGTCGGCCGGGCTTCGAGATGATGTGCTCAGGCACCGCAAGTTTACCGATGTCGTGCAGGAGCGCGGCGGCGTGCAGAGCCTCGAGTTCGGCTCCGGTCACCCCCAGTTCCTTGGCCACTTCGATGGCATAGACGCGAACGCGCTGTAAGTGCTCGTGGGTGGTATGGTCCTTGGCTTCAATGGCCAGTGCCAGAGCCTCGATGGTCCGCAGATGCAGGTTCGCCATTTCCTCGACGTGGCGTTTTTCGTCCTCCAGTTTGCCCAGGTAAAGGCGATACGAGCGGTAGATGACGTAAACCGCCGGCACAAGCAGCAGTGACGTTTCCCAGTTGAAAGTGTGGTTGAGCCAGGCAACTGCCCCGGCGATCCCGGCCCCTACCAGGTAGTAAGGAAACGACCAGAAGTAACAGCCCACCAGAATCCGCATGAGAGGCCGGCGCTCCGTCAGCGAAATGACGGTGGCGATCGAGCCCGCATTGGCGATGAAGTAGACGGTCGCCGCCAATCCCAGCAAGACCGGGCGGCTGCCCACTAGCAGGTTCGCGACTGGCAGGTGATAGACCGCGTATGCCAGCGCCGTCGAAACGGAACCGGCGCACACGTTGAACGTCACCTGAATCGCCTTGGGGCGCTCCGGATACAGGCACTGTGCCAGCATTGAGATCGCGCCCAGAATCAGGGTTTCGCTGAAGCTGAGTTCCAGGATGCCGATCAGGATGAATAGAAAATTCACCGACAGCGTGCCGGTAATGCCTGGCAGGTTCACCTTGAGCCGCGACGCCAGAACGGCGATGCCCAAGTAGCAGATGAACTCCGCAATGTTCTTACTGCTCTGGTGAACTCCGCCGTAAAGCAACGTAGCCAGTCCCGCTATCACCACCAGGCTGATGAACAGCTTGGCAGGGAGAGACAGAACTCTCCACGAATGGGAGTGCGACGGCAGACCTGTGGCAACGCTTGTGGCACCAGTCATAGGCGTGAGCACACTGCGGCCGGGAGGAATACCCAGCCACCCATGAATACCAGCTAACACGTTTAGAAACAATGATTTGGACGATTTCCAGCAAACTTCGGTAACTTGCGGACGTTACAAAGAGGGGGGATACCGACGGACCCGTGAAACACTGGGCTGCGCTAAATCTAACAGCCGATTAGGCTTCAGTCCCTCGGACGCGGTTTTGCATTTTTTCTGCCCAATCCGACTGGGTATCGGAGATCGGTTCGCGACTCAGACCGAGTGCGATACATCTTCTTCGGCCACGTCCTGATCCGTGCTTGTCGCGGAGGCAGCGGCCGAAGATTTCCCACGCCGCATGGCTACAATCCCCGTACGGACCATCTCCAGCACGCCGTAGGGGCGCAGCACTTCGAGCAGGCCATCAATCTTGTCTTCGGCTCCGGTGATTTCGATGGTGAGCGAGTCGGGGGCTACATCGACCACGCGCGCACGGAACACGCTGGCCAGTTCCAGCACATGCGAGCGCGCCTCGTGTGTAGCCGCGACCTTGATCATGGCCAGGTCGCGAACGATGGCAGGCTGGTTGGTGATGTTCTCCACCAGCAGCACGTTGACGAGTTTATACAGATTGGCCTCGATGCGGCGTGCCTGGTCGTGATCCGCGTCGACCGTAATGGTCATGCGCGAGACCTCCGGCTTTTCCGTGCGACCCACCGTCAGCGAATCAATATTGAAAGCGCGGCGGCGAAACAGCGAGGCCACCCGCGTCAGCACGCCCGGTTTGTTTTCCACGTACACCACGTATGTGTTCAGCATGTCTTCTCTATTCGTCGGTGGCGGTCTCCACAATTTTACTGGGCCGCCGGATCATTTCGTGCAACGACGCCCCTGCCGCCACCATGGGATACACCGTGTCCTCTTGTTCCACCCGGAAATTGATGAGCACCGGGCCGTCATGCTGCCGCGCCGCCTGCACCGAGGGCACCACCTGCGAGCGCTCCGTGACGGTCATACTGCGAATGCCATAGGCCTCGCCGAGTTTGGCAAAATCCGGGTTCAGCAGCGGCGTCGCGGCGTAGTTGCGCTCGTAGAAGAATTCCTGCCACTGGCGCACCATGCCGAGAAAACCGTTGTTGATGATGGCGATGTTGACCTTCAGATTTTCCTGCACAACAGTCGCAAGTTCGCACAACGTCATCTGGAAGCCGCCATCGCCGACCACGACCCACACTTCGGCTTCCGGCCGCGCGACCTTTGCGCCGATGGCTGCGGGCAAGGCGAAGCCCATCGTGCCCAAACCTCCCGAGGTGATCAGGCTGCGCGCTTTCTCATGCTTGTAGTATTGCGCCTCCCACATCTGATGCTGGCCCACGTCCGTCACCACCACGGTGTCGCCGTCGCGAGTCTCGCGCCACAGATCGTTAATCACGTGGGCCGCGTAGAGATGCCCGCTGTCAGGCAGGTTCTGGATGTCGCGCACGGCGGCATCGCCCTTCAGCTTGTCGATGGAATCGAGCCACTCGCTGCGGTCAATGGATTCGATGTGCGGCAACAGCTCATGCAGAACTTCCCGCAGGTCGCCGACGAGGGGAACATCCACTTTGACGTTCTTGTTGATCTCCGCAGGATCAATCTCGATGTGAATTTTCTTGGCGTTGGACGCGTAAGTCTTCAGGTTGCCGGTCACCCGATCGTCGAAGCGCATGCCGAAAGCCAATAACAGGTCGGCTTCCTGAATGGTGTGATTCACCCAAGCCTCGCCGTGCATGCCCATCATCCCGAGATTGAGGGGATGAGACGCTGGGAACGCGCCCAGTCCCAACAGGGTAAGCGCTACCGGAATGCCCGCCTTCTCGGCGAATTCGCGAACTTCCGCCATGGCTCCGGAAATGATGATGCCGTGCCCTGCCAGGATCACCGGCCGCTTGGAGTTGTGGATCAACTCCAGAGCCTGCTCATATTCCCTCCGCTCCGGCGAGAGATCCGGACGATACCCCGGCAGTTGCGGCTTGGCGGCTTCCCAGTCGAATTCGCAGGTCGTCTGCTGCGCATCTTTGGTGATATCGACGAGCACCGGCCCTGGCCTGCCGGAACGCGCCACATAAAAAGCTTCCCGAATGGTTCGTGCCACTTCGCTGGCGTGGGTCACCAGATAATTGTGCTTGGTGATGGGAAGAGTGACGCCGGTGATGTCGGTTTCCTGAAACGCGTCGGAACCGATCAGTTTGCTCCCCACCTGTCCGGTAATGCAGACGATGGGCGACGAATCGAGCATGGCCGTGGCAATTCCCGTGACCATGTTGGTGGCGCCCGGGCCAGAAGTGGCGACAGCAACGCCCACCTGCCCGCTGGCGCGCGCGTAGCCATCCGCCATGTGGGTCGCACCCTGCTCGTGGCGTACCAGAATGTGATGGATTTTGCTGTGCTTGAGCGCGTCATAAGCGGGCAAAATAGCCCCGCCGGGATAGCCGAAGACGACTTGCACGCCCTCCCGTTCGAGGCATTCCCACAGGATGCTTGCCCCAGTCATGCTTTTGACAGAGATGGATGTCTTGTCCTTCATGCGACCCTTCCTCGTGGCTCCCAAAAAAGGAAAACCCACCAGGCCAGCGTTTCTGGCGGGGCGGGATTCGGGAGCCTTTAGGATTTCTTGTTTCTCAGCTCACTGCTTCCCTCCACACCGAGAAGGGTACAAGAACTCGTACCCCGCGGGCTTTAACACTCATTCGGTGTAGATACCGGTCATTCATAGCTGTTTCAAGACGTGCAGAGAATGGTATCGAAGCCAGGGGCTTGCTGCAAGTGGAAACGATGGAAAGGCCCAGGACGTCGCCAAAGAAGCTCGCGGCGGATTGCAAGTCTGCAGTTCGCACACCCGCCCATGTGTACCCAAGTACCCGCATTGCGATTTCCCTTTTTTCTTGCAGTCAGCGTCGCCTTCTGATTCTCGGTCCAACTCCGCCTATAGCTGCAGAACCTGCTGGTCCACATCATGGGTAGCTTGCGCCACGTTTTCAGGGCGGCCAAGATCCCGCCAGTAATACTCATCCGTTCGGAAGCCCATAATTCTTTCGCCCTGGCCAGCGAGCCGCAGATAGGAAGGAATGATGGAAAAAATGCCCTGTTCCGTCATCAGGGGCAGAAAACGCGGAGAAATTACATGCACGCCAGAAAACGCCAGAGCCTGCGTTTCGCGTGAGGGCCGCACGATTTCTGGAGCCTGATCACGCCCGGTTCTCCGACCGCAGAGTTGATTCCGCTCGTTGAACAGCAGGTATCGCGACGTCTCGCGATCCTGCACCGCCAGCGTCGCGAGCGCCTGATTCTGCCAATGAAATTGCACCATGCGGTCCAGATCAATGGTGCTGATTACATCGACGTTGTGCAGAAGAAACGGCTCTTCCAGATGGTTGGAATCCTCGAGAAAGAACCAGCCTGCTTTCTTGAGCCCGCCGCCGGTGTCGAGCAAGACGTCTTCGCGCGAGATTTCAATCCGCATGCCGAAGTTGTCGTTCTTCTTCAGATAATCGACGACCATGTCGGCGAAGTGATGCACATTGACGATCACTTCGCGAATCCCAAACTGGCGCAGGCGACGCAGCGTGATCTCCAACAGCGTGTGCCCGGCCACCTCCACCAGGGCTTTGGGGCGATCGTCAGTGAGCGGACGAAGGCGCGTGCCCAGGCCGGCGGCTAGAATCATCGCCTTCATGGCGCGGATTTCTCCGCTCCGGCAGTTTCCGGCGCCATTTTCTCCAACTCGCGATGCTGCACAACAACCTCGACGCCGTTCCGTCCTCGCAGACGTTTCGCCGCTTGCTCGGCCAGGTACACTGAACGATGCTGCCCGCCCGTACAGCCGAACGACACCATCAGGTTCTTGAACCCGCGGCGCTGGTAGTTGCTCACACTGGCATCCACCAGCGACATCACGCTGGCGAGAAACTGATGCACGCTCTCCTGTTGATTGAGGTAATCGATCACCGGTGCGTCCCTGCCCGTGAGCACTCTAAAGCGCTCCTCGCGTCCGGGGTTCGGCAGGCTGCGTCCATCAAAAATGAATCCACCGCCATTCCCACTCTCATCTTTTGGCAGACCGCGATGAAAAGAGAAACTGAAAATCCGCACGACCAGATTGTCCGCATCCGACGCGAGACCCTGCAGTTTCTCCGAGGCCAGCATGCTATGAAACGCATCCATCAGAGTCGGAAGGGCGATGGGCAGCGTGACGTTGTGCAGCAGCCAGCGCAGGTTTTTCAGCGCATACGGCACGCTCTGCAGAAAATGCACTTTGCGTTCGTAAAATCCGCGAAACCCGTAAGCCCCCAGCGCTTGCATGATGCGGATGTACACGTAGGCGTAGTAATGCTGCATGAACGCTTCGCGCTTCAAATCGACGAAGCCGCCCAGCGTGTCGAGATAATGATCAAGCAACTGCTGGCGCAGTTCCGGCGGCAGATCGGCCTTGGCGTCGTACAGAAGAGAGGCGACGTCATACTGCAGCGCGCCCTTGCGCCCGCCCTGATAATCCAGGAAAAAGGGCTGCCCTTCGCGCAGCATGATGTTTCGCGACTGGAAATCCCGATAGAGAAAGTAATCTCGTCCCGCACTCAACAGGAACTTCGTCAAGCGGCTGAAATCGTGTTCCAGCGCCTGTTCGCCGAAAGGAATGCCCGCCAGCCGCAGGAAGTAGTACTTGAAATAATTCAAGTCCCACGCGATCGACTGCCGATCGAAACTCCCGCGCGGATAGCACACCTTGTAGTTCACGTCGCGGCCCGCCTCCACCTGAAACCGTGGCAACGTAGCGATGACCCTGCGGTAGGCTTCGACCACCGGAGGCGCGATCTGTTCGCCCTCGCGATGCTTGGAAAGAAACTCAAAGAGCGATGTGTCCCCCAGATCCTCTTCGAGATAAGCCCCATGATCCAAATCTTCGGCATAGATCTCCGGCACAGGCAATCCATGTTTGCGAAAATGCCGTGAGAATTCCAGGAAGGCAGCGTTCTCCTCGCGCACGTCGTAAAGAATGCCGATTGCGCTGATTTTCTCGCCCGCCAGTCGGATAATCTTGCGCCCCGAACCGCCGAGCTGCCCTTGCAACGGCTGCACCTGCTCGACCGGTGAGTGGAAGTGCTGCTCAAAGAGATTTTTGAGAATATCCATGCAGTGTGCCGCGCGGTTCAGGGTTGACGATTCACCACAAAGATATCATCGAAGTGCGTTAGCAAAAACGAAAGGGCCTCCCCGAACGAAACACCGGGAATCTTAGGAGCGTGAAGCCATGAAAGGGATACGCAGGCTCACGAGTTGGCAAGAAAAGGAAACACGCAAGAATCAGTCGACGTTATTCCTGCTCGCGGGCCACGATGTCGAACGTACACTTCACTTCATCCTTGATCCTGATCGCTCCAGCGGCGGCCGTAACCGGGGCAATTCCATACTCGCTTTGCCGGACTGAGTCTGGAAGCCCCCAATCCGCCGCCGCATAGCCCGGAAGCCTTTCGGCTTCTCGAAGTTCGCGCTTTTGCCTGTTGACATTCGGCTCTGTTCCTCTACAATTACGCGACTTAAGAAAACGAGCCGAAGGACGATTCGACCCCGGATCCGCGAACTCTTGTGATCGCAATACAGTTGTAGACATCGCGAACCAAGCTTCTTCCCTCCCTCTCAAGTCTCGCGCGCGTGTCCCGCGACAATGCACGATCAAACTACGATTTTGGGGTTCAAATGAAGATTGGATCCAACGTCCTTTGGTCGCTCCTTGCCTGCCTTGCTGTCTTAGCCGCGGTACCGGCATTTGCCCAGACGGTGACACTTTCCCCCACCAGTCTCTCCTTCGGGAACCAGGCTCAAGGCACGTCCAGTTCGGTTCAGAAGATAACACTGAAAAACGGTCAGCGCACGGCCATCACCGTCACGAGCATCCAAACGAGTTTGTCGGACTACACGCAGACCAATAACTGTCCCTTCAGCCCTTCGACCCTTGCGGCGGGCGCGAGTTGCACCATCTCGATCACGTTCACGCCGTCCGCCCTTGGGTCTCGCAGCGCAGGGCTGACGGTCAATGACACTGGAACGAACAGCCCGCAAATGGCCTTCCTGAGTGGAACCGGCGTAGGCGCCGTCAGCGTTTCGCCGACGAGTCTTTCGTTCGGAAACCAAGTGATCAGGGTGAGAAGCGCCGCTCTGAATGTGACGGTGACCAACAATCAGAACACACCCCTGAGCATCACGAAGATTTCTACGAGCCTATCGGATTACAGCAACAAATCCACATGTCCGATCAGCCCGAAGACGCTGCCTGCCGGAGCTAGTTGCAACGTGTCGGTCTTCTTTACCCCTTCGGTCATCGGAACCCGAAGCGCCACTCTCACGATTGCGGACAACGCGAACGTAAGCCCAACGGTCAGTCTCACTGGAAGCGGGGTTCTCGCCGCTGTCGCCAGTCCTGCGACCCTGACGTTTGGCACTCAGACGTTAGGCACTTCAAGCCCCGCGCAAACTGTGACCCTCACGAATAACCAGTCCACGACGCTGTCGATCACGGGGATCACGAGCAGCCTTGTTGATTATTCGGTGAATTCGAGTTGTCCCATCAGCCCCAGCACATTGGCCGGCGGAGCCAGTTGCACGGCGTCGGTGACCTTCCAGCCCACGGCGACGGGCAATCGGCCCGGCACCCTGAGTTTTGTAGACGGTGCAAACAACAGTCCGCAGAAAGTGTCTCTGAGAGGTAGCGGCACCACCGCCGCTCTGGCTTCCATTTCGGTGAGCCCCTCGCCTGCATCCGTAGCGCTGGGAGGGACTCTGCAACTCACGGCCACAGGAACCTATTCGGATGGCAGCAAGCAGAATCTCACCAGTTCGGCTACGTGGACCTCGTCAGAGTCGGGGATAGCCAGCGTAAGCACTGCAGGGTTGGCTACTGGAGTAAGCATTGCAAACACAACGATCACAGCCGCCCTGAATTCGATTTCCGGCTCGACCTCGATTTCGGTGACGCAGGACAACGTTGCGTATTACGTGTCTCCCACGGGCAGCGACTCCAACCCCGGCACACTCGCCGCTCCTCTGCTCACGGTCCAAAAAGCAGAGTCCCTGGTGATCGCCAATTACCTGGGCACTCATTGCTCGTTGCAAACGGCGCCGATTGTGGTTCAGTTCCGCGAGGGAAGGTGGGACAGTCTCGCCTTGACCATGACCTCGGTGGACAGCGGTTGCGGCAGCACCGCCCCCGTAGTCTTCGAAAATTATCCCGGAGAAACTCCCGTATTCTCCGGGGGTGTGCAAGTACTGAATTGGACCAATACAACCGGCTCCACCTGGCAGACGAACCTGCCCCCGGGCACGGTAAATTTTGAAGCCCTGTACTACAACGGCGTAAGACGGTTGCGCCCGCGCCTCGGTTCTACAACATCATCAGGACCGCTGGGGACCTACTACCGCGTGGCGGGGAACGTTGCGGGCTCGTACGACCGGTTTTACTACAATCCGATCGACCCCATCAGCGCGAGCTGGCAAAACTACGCTCCGTCCACAGGAAACCCATGCGGCCAGCCCCCCGGCCCAGCCGATTTGCAGGGAGATATCCAGGTGGGCATATTCGAGCAGTGGGATCTTTCCTGGGAGCGAATCAGCTGCATTGATACGGTCAACCATCTGGTGTATCTCACCGGCGCCACCGCCAGTGGCGCTTCTCATGGATACACTCTGAACCACCGCTACATCGTCGAGAACGTTAAGGACGAGCTGACCCTTCCTGGGCAATGGTTCCTGGACCGTTCCGTAGCCGGGGCTTGGGTGCTCACCTATATCGCCAATCCCGGTGAAAATCCCAACACTGACACTGTCATTATTCCCCAGCAGCCTCAGGTGCTCAGCGCGACCGGGTTAAAATACCGGACCTTCAATGGCCTCACGTTTTCTTATGACGACTACGTCGTCGGAGCGAAGGGCTATGTTGGCTCCCAAGCGGAAAACCGAGTCCCCTCCGCCGTGCAATGCGGGGACTGCAGCTACGTGACCTTCGACAGCGACAGTTTTACCAACATCGAAGGCTACGGCCTGGGATTTCCCACGGATAACAACGGACCCGCCACCGACGACGTAATTCAAAACAATGCATTTTGGGATGTGGGGGCCGGCGGCCTTCTAACCGGGCGCGTTGCCACCGGGGCGGAGACAGACGCGAATGTCTTTCAGTTTGCGACGATCCAAAACAACCTGATCCAGGGGTACGGGCGGAGGTTTCCGGGCGCGGCGGGCATCGCGAATCTGCTGGGCCACGATGTATCCACTACGCACAACGACGTAACCGATGGATACAACCAGGGGATCATGATCTGCTTCCCCAGTTTCGCGTCTAGTTGCGCCGGGCACAGTAATTCAAGCGGAGGCTTTAACCAGACCGTAACCTACAACCACATTTGGAACCTGGGCCAGGGGATTCTCAACGACTTCGGTGGGGTTTACTTCGCCACTTACAATGCCGTGGGGGATACGGCAAACAATAACAAGATTCACGACCTAAGCGACGCCTCGTCTCAAGACGCAGACGGCTACGGCGGCAACGCCTTTTACATAGACCGGGGCGGCCCCATCCAGATCAACAACAACCTGATCTATCGCACGGTCAATGCCTTTAACGTAACCATGGGCCCACCGTCCGTCGGGCAGGTCATCAGCGTAGACAATAACATTTTCGCCTTTTCGCGAGAAAGGGTAATTAACACATTTACCTGCGCCAAGGCTGGCTACTCTCAGTTCTCTCTCAGCAATAACATCTTTCTTCAGGACCGAACCCGTGCGTCGGTCCCGGCGTCGAATTTGCAAGCTGGCGCCAGCTACATTGGTACACCGGTAGGCGCGGCCCAGGCGTTCGCGAGTAACGACTACTGGAATACTGCGGAAGTATTCTCCACAGACCTCCAGGCTTTTAGCTCCCAGCCGTCTACGTGTCAGACTAGAACCTACTCCACGCTTGCCGCGTGGCAGGCGCTGGGCGAAGATGCGGGAAGCCTGTCCGTGGATCCCGGGTTTACCGCGCCAGTTTATCCGACGGACGACTATAGCTTTTTGGCAGGGCCACCCGGCATAGGCTTCATTCCGTTTAACACAACCGGAACGTGCCCCACTTGTCCGGGCCGTACCGCTCCGCTGATCGCGCCGGGCCCGGTACCTGCCGGGTTCCCTACGGCTCCGTTCAACCCAGCAAGCGATTATTAAGTGCGGTATGCTCACGCCCGGGATTGCGGGCGCTTGTCTGTTGATCACTTCCGCAATAGCCCATCCGCGCCATTTCCATGCGCCACCTCAACCGTTAGTCTGGTTGTGAGCAGACTTCGGGGGAGGGCTGTTCGACGAGCGTCCCATGACTCAATGAGTCTGGGACGTTTTGTCTTGAGATCTGCTCGTCTCGGGTTTTGACTGAATTTGGTGGCGGCGGTAGGACTCGAACCTACGACCTACGGATTATGAGACCGTCGCTCTAACCACCTGAGCTACGCCGCCACTTGCCTGCAAATCGGGAAGGATGCGCGAAAGGAACCTTGCCGCCGGGACGGCCCCGGCACTCGCAGCATGGAAGCAACGAACCCAGCGGAGCGTTACATCCAATTATCAATTCTAAGAGCGCTCGCGAAATAGGTCAAACGCCGGCGCATCAACCCGGATATACTCCAACAACACAACGGCTCTCAGTCTCAATTCAAATGTCCGGAACGTCGATGAAAGCGATCGCTGTCATCCCCGCCCGTTTGGCTTCCACGCGTCTGCCGCGCAAGATGCTGCGCGAGATCGCGGGCAAGCCGCTGATCGGCGTGGTCTACGAAGCGGTGCGTTCTTCGCCGCTGCTCGCGGACGTCCTCATCGCCACGGACTCCGAAGAGATCATGCAAGTCTGCCGCGAACGCGGCTGGAATGCTCAGATAACCTCGCCTGCGCACCGCAGTGGTACTGAACGAGTGCACGAAGTGTCCTGTCGCGAAGCAGCCGATGTTTACATCAACGTCCAGGGAGACGAGCCTCTCACCCGCCCCGAGCACATCGCGACCTTGCTGCAGGTCATGGAAAATCCTGCCGCGCTGGTCGGGACGCTGATGACCCCCGCCGCCGAGGTTGACATCCCGAACCCGAATGCGGTGAAAGTGGTGACTGATCTCGGCGGACGCGCCCTGTATTTCTCCCGTGCCACCATACCCTTCGATCGGGACGGCACGCGGCCGCCTTATTGCAAGCACCTCGGGCTCTACGCCTATCGCAAATCCGCGCTGGACCGGTTTGTTACATTACCGGAGTCCTCGCTCGAAAAAAGTGAACGTCTGGAGCAATTGCGCTTTCTGGAAAATGGAATTCCGATCTTCGTGGGCGAGACTCCGCACGACAGCATCGGAGTCGATACTGAAGAAGATCTGCAGCGCGTGCTCGAGATCCTGCGAAAACGCTAACCGGCGGAGTTCAAATCTGCGGATCCAAGTTCTGCTTTCGGCCCCATTCCTTCGCGGCCGCCAGACGCCTCGAGATGGCAGGATGCGAATGAAAAAACCATTCCACCCACTTCGAGGGCGTTCGTTCCGCGAGATTCTGCTCCGCCAGCTTGTTCATCGAGGAAATAAAAGGCTCAACGCTGGCGATAGACTCGAAAGCATACCGGTCCGCCTGCCGCTCGTTGAAGCGGGAATACGCATTCAGCGCGGGCATCAACAAAAATGAAAGCACCACGGAAACCAACGCGAGCAGAGGAAGGTTGGCGAAGTCAGACAGTTCCTCAAACATGTGCTGGTCCACCGCGTAATGCAGGGCCCAGTTGGCCGCCCAGAAACCGAGGAGCGTGATCGCGGCCTGCACGAAAATGCTCTTCAGAATGTGGCGATGCACATGGTGCCCGAGTTCGTGGGCCAGCACCGCTTCGATCTCTTCCGGCGTGTAGTTGTCGAGCAGGGTGTCGGCCAGAATGATGCGGCGGGTCGCACCCAGTCCGGTCAGAGCCGCATTCGCCTTCTTGCTCTTTTCCGAGAGCTTCCAGCGGTATACGCCACGCACCCGCGTGCCCGCGCGCTCGCTCAGCACTACCAAACGCCGCCGCAGGTCTTCGTTATCGAGCGGCTCGAACTTATAAAAGATCGGAAACAGCACGACCGGCGCAAGCTGAGCTAGAACGATGAACAGCCCCATGAAAAGCGCCCAGGCCAGAACCCACCAATGCTGCGGCCATTGCCGGAGGGTGAAGTACAGCACTTCCACCACCACGGTTCCCAGCACCAGTCCGACCAGAAAGCCTTTCACCTCATCCCAGACCCACGAGCGGAATCTCTGCGTTGAAAGCTCGAATCTTCGCTCCAGCGAGAAGCCGTAGTAGTCGAGCCCCATACCCAATGCTTTGCTGATTACAAGCAACAGCAGCAGATACATGAAAAGCGACAGAGAATAGTTTTGAAATCCCAGCCGGTAAGCCAGGTCCCGCAGCCAAGCCGACCATCCAGTGACCAATAAAACAATCAGAAACGCGAACCCAACCAAGAAATCGGCGATGCCCAGCCACCGCCGAATACGGTTGTAGCGGCGGGCTTCAGGCGAATCGGCCTGTGCGGGATTGAGATCGTCTGCCATGATCTGTAGCTATCGATCGCTATCGATGTCTAGCCATGAGAAGCGCTAGCCACCGTTCCTCACGAAGCTTTCGCCAGTCGTCAGGAGTTCGGTGACCAATTCCGGCGAGGCAGCCTCGGTGTAAAGCCGCAACAGCGGCTCTGTCCCGGACGCGCGAAATAATACCCACGCTTCCGCTCCATTTCCGTTGGTCGGCGCATCGAGGAAAAACTTTACTCCGTCCAGATGCTCTTTCTTGAGCACACGGTAGCGGCCCAGAGCCTGGGTACCCTCCGCCCGCGCGCGCTGAATCGCATTCTGCTTCATGTCTTCGGGAATGTGCAGGTCGCGACGCCCGTAGTAATGCGGGCCAAACTCGCGCTGCAGGTCGGCCACCAACTGTCCCAGTGGCTTGCCTTCCTCCGCCATCGCATTGGCCAGCAGCAAGCAGTTCAGCACGCCATCGCGTTCCGGCAGAAACCGCGAGTACCCAATACCGCCGGACTCTTCTCCCCCAATCAGGATTTCGCCCTCCATCATCAGATCGGCAATATATTTAAATCCAATGGAAGTCTCATGCAGCTTGCGCCCATACTTTGCTGCGATGCGGTCGAGCATGCGCGTCGTGTTGAACGCGCGCACCACGTCGCCTGGCCATTTCTTGCGCTCCAGTAACCAGCGCAGCAACACGCAGAAGATTTTGTGCGAATCCACGAAGCTGCCGTCTTCGGCAACCGCGCCGATGCGGTCAGCGTCCCCGTCGATGGCCAGTCCGGCATCGCATTTCTCACGAACCACGATCTGCTGCAGCATCGCCGTGTGCGGTTCGATCGGCTCAGGATTGATTCCGGGAAACAGCGGGTTCAGTTCCTGGCGAATCGCCACGTACTGCACCCCGCGCTCGGCAAATACTCCGGTCAGAATACCGCGTCCTGAACCGTACATGGCATCAACCGCAAACTTGAACTTGGTTTTCGCAATGAGGTCCATGTCGGCGAAACGGCAAACGGCATCGACGTAGGGTTTCTTGAGATCGACTTCCTCAATCGCGGCTTTGTTTCCTTTTGGCGCGGCGCCCGAAGCAAGTTCCTCCTCGATCTTCTTCATGATCGCGGGCGTAGCCGAACCGCCAAACTTGCCCTTGAACTTCACTCCATTCCAGTTCCACGGATTATGGCTCGAGGTGACCATCACCCCACCCGCCGCGCCTTGATGTTTCACCGCATAGGAAACCGCGGGCGTGGGGGTGTAATCGTTGGCAAGTTTCACGGGGATTCCGGCAGCAGCAATGACTTCGGCCACAATTTGCGCCGCCCGGGGAGAAGCAAAGCGCGCGTCATACCCCACGATCACTCCCCGTTGCGCCTCCTCGTATTTCAATACGTAGGAGGCGATCGCGCCGGCAACCCGGCGAACGTTGTCAAAGGTAAAATCATCCGCGATGATTCCACGCCAGCCGTCAGTTCCGAATTTGATCTCTTGCGCCATTAGTTACCAAGTGGTTCGTGGTTAGAAAAAGACAAGTTGC
>JADGNP010000219.1 GCA_017883425.1 Candidatus Sulfotelmatobacter sp.
ATTGTTACAATCCGATGAAATTCTCGCCCGCACCCGCCCCTGGCAACCGGCAACTGGCCGCTGGCCACTGCTTTCCATTTACAATAATCCCGTGAAACCAAGCCTTTTCGTAGTCGAAGACGATCCCGACATTTCCCGCCTCGTCCGCCACCATCTCGAAAACGAAGGCTTCGTGGTGCGCGTCTATCCCACGGGAACCAACGTTCTCGCTGACGCCGAACGCCAGCGCCCCGCGCTCTTCGTGCTCGACATCATGGTCCCCGGCAAAGACGGTCTCGAAATCTGCCGCACCATTCGTCAGACCCCCGGCCTCGCCTCTGTGCCCGTAATTTTCCTGACCGCGAAAAGCAGCGAAGCCGACCGCGTCCTCGGTCTCGAGATCGGCGCCGACGACTATATCGCCAAACCCTTCTCCCCTCGCGAACTCGTGGCCCGCGTCAAGGCTGTGCTGCGCCGCTTCGAGCGTCCCTTGCCGCCCAGCCCCATCAAAGTCGGCGACATCGAAATCGATCCCTCGGCCATGACCTTGACCGTGCGCGGCAACCTGGTTCCCACCACCGCCACCGAATTCCGCCTGCTCGATTATTTCGCGCGCCATAAGGGCCGCGTCTTCAGCCGCGACCATCTTCTCGACTCCGTCTGGCGCGATACCGCCTACGTGACTCCGCGCTCGGTCGACGTCTACGTCCGCCGCATCCGCGAGAAAATCGAGCCCGACCCGGAGAACCCGCGCTACCTCAAAACCGTGCGCGGCGCCGGCTACCGCTTCGAGGTCCCCAAATGACGAGAATCATGAGGAGAATGACGAGAACGTGAAGAACCGCATCTTCTTCAAACTCCTGGCCGTTTTCCTGATCGTCATCGCCGCCACCGCCGCCATTCTCGACGTCATGCTGGGCAGCGCCTGGGAAGCCTCGCTGCGCACCGAGATCGAGCGCAACCTCACTCAGAAGACGCTCCTCTTCGCGCACCGCGTCGAAACCGACCGCGCCCACACCCTCACCGAAATCGCCGCCCAGGAAGGCCTCGCCGCCGGCGCCCGCGCCACCATCATCGACGCCTCCGGAAAAGTCCTCGCCGACTCCGAATCCAATCCCGCCAACATGGAGAACCACGCCACCCGCAAGGAATTCGCCGCCGCGCTCTCCGGCAAGACTGGCGAGAGCGAGCGCCGTAGCGCCACTCTCGGCATACCATTTCTCTACGTGGCCGCTTCCGTTTCCGGGGGCGCAGTGCGCCTCGCCTATCCACTTTCCGATGTCGAAGCCGTTCAGGCGCAGGTGCACCGCCGCCTGATTTGGGGATCAACCGTCGCCCTTCTCATCGCTTTGCTGATCGCCGCCTCCGCCTCCATCTGGACTGCGCGCCGCCTTCAGCGCATCGTCGATGTCGCCGTCCGCATCGAGCAAGGCGACCTCCATGCCCGCGTCGAAGACCGCGCGCTTGATGAAATTGGCCGCGTCGCCGCCGCCATCGACAAAACCGCCGGACAGGTCGAACGCAGCTTTGCCGCCGTGCGTTCCAGCCAGCGCCAGCTCGAGACTCTGCTCAACAGCATGCAGGATGCCGTCATCGCCGTAAGCTCTGACGGCCTCGTGCAATGGGCCAACCAGCCCATGGATCGCCTCGTTCCTCAGCACACGCGCCTCAACGCTCCCGTCGTCGAAACCATCCGCGATCCCGATTTTCTCGCCGCCGTCAAGGCTGCCACCACCACCAAACAGGTAAAAACCACTCGCGCCACATCCATCGTTCCCGGCCGCGCTTTCGATGTCACCGCCGCGCCCCTGCCCGACGGAGGCGCCGTCGCCGTGCTCCGCGACCTCACCGAGACCGAGCGTGTGGAGAAAACCCGCCGCGATTTTATTGCCAACGTTTCCCACGAACTCCGCACGCCGTTGACTTCGATTCAGGGATACTCCGAGACTCTCCTCGACCTCAGTTCCGACAACTCCGGCTCCAACCGTGAATTTCTCGAGATCATCCGTAAGAACGCCGCCCGCATGTCGCGCCTTACCGAAGATCTGCTGACTCTGGCCCGCGTGGAATCCGGCGAGACTCGCTTCGACACCGAGTCCGTCCCCCCCATCGAACTCCTGCACGATGCCGAAGAGAGTTTCCGCGAGATCGCCCGCAGTCAGGAGGTGGACTTGCAGATCATGGGACTGGAGATGATGGAGACGAACGGAGGAAACGGCTCCGTCGAATCTCTCCCCGCGGTGCGTGCCGACCGCGAAGCTATCCACCAGGTGTTTTCGAATCTGATCGACAACGCGATGAAATACGGCCGCTCCGGCGGACGCATCGTGCTCGGCGCGCGTCCCGCCCAGCGTGGCATCGAATTCGGGGTCGAATTCTACGTCCAGGATTTCGGCGCCGGCATTGCCTCCGAGCACCTGCCACGCCTGTTTGAGCGTTTTTATCGCGTCGACAAAGCCCGCTCCCGCGAATCCGGCGGCACCGGACTCGGCCTCGCCATTGCCAAACACATCATGCTCGCCCACGGCGGCTCCATCCGCGCCGAAAGCGAACTCAACCACGGCAGTACTTTCCTGTTTACCTTGCCAACCGCGTGAGCGTCGTGACTGACGGGTGCGGGTGCCCCATCCTAGCCGCGTTTGCGGCTAGGGTGGGGATTTTGACTTCGCTTCAGTTTTCCCTTGCATTTGTTTTGTCTTGTCCGACAATGATCTCAAGCACCGTCCCCAAACTTCTGGTGCGACAAAAAAATGACGGAAAATTTACAGGTTATTAACCATGCCGTCCACAGGAAAATCTATCCTTAGCCGTTGCCCATCCCATCCCATGAACGGCAGAATCGCGACGACGGTTCCCCAAGGTCCCCTCGTCGCCCACGTTCTCGCCCGGCGGACATACTTATGAGCACCGCGATCAAGTCTCCCGATCCTGAACCGGCTCATCAGTACATCGTGCGCCGCACCGTGGAAGCCTGCCACATGGCCAAGGAAGCCGCCGGCGCCGCGGCCGAGGGCATCGCCACCGGCTCCAGCACCCTGCTCAACTCCCTGCGCCAGCGCGAGCGCGAACTCGACACGCTCGACATGGAAATCGACAGCGGAGTCACCACCGCCATCACCGAAGTCGGCCCCGCCGAAGCCCGCGAACTCCTCGCCTGCATGAAGTTCATGATCGGCCTCGAGCGCATCGGCGACCTGCTGCTCAGCTTCGCCAATAGCGCCCTGTCCGTCAGCGGACGCATCGACTCCCAAGACACCCGCGACCTCACCCAGATGGCCACCATCCTCGAAAAGATGCTGACCGACTGCGGCGCCGCATTTTCCGCGCGCGAAATCGGCAAGGCTATCGACGTCCTCCGCGCCGACGCCGAGATGGACCGCCTGCGCAACCTCGTCTTCCTGCGCCACATCGAGAATCCCGAAAACGTGCACCGCCAGGCCAGCCTGCAAGTCATCTTCATGACCCAGTCGCTTGAGCGCGCCGGCGATCACGCCAAGAACCTCGCCGAAGAAGTCTGCCACTTCGTCAGCGGACACACCGTCCGCCACGTCCTCATGGCCTACGACAAGCCCGTCGAGCAGATGTTCATCGACTACCTCCGCCGCCGCGACCACAACCGTTAGAGAGGATGTGGCGCGGGCGCTCCCGCCCGCGATTCCCCCGGCAGATCCATCAAGATTCCATTCACTGTGCTATCTAGCCGCGCTTGAAAAGTTGCGCCTGACTCAGCATCAGGAGCGCGGTCTGCGCCAGCCGCTCCAGAACCGCGAGATCGCCTTCGTCAAACGCAAACGACTGCGGAGAGAAAACTTCCACCAATCCCACAACCTCACGCTGGTACCGGATGGGTGCCGCCACGATCGAGCGAATGCCGAGCCGCTGGCAGGTTACGGCTTCGACGCGGGGATCGATTTCGCTGTCATCACAACGCAGCGCCTTTCCCGTCCGAATGCATTCCCCGGAAAAACCCGAATGAACATCGACATGGGTTCCGAGCGCTGGCCCGCCGGTTCCGACGCTCGCCCGGCACATCATCGGACCGCGGTCGATGAGCGCGATGGCGGCGCCGCTGCCGCGTAAAAGCGTTCGCGCCCGTTCGCTGATGACCCGCAGCGCACTATTCAGATCTGACCCGAGCGAGTTGAACTCGTACTGAATTGTGGTCGAAACCGCTGCCGCGCCCTGCGTCTCCCCTGTGCCAGCGTCCGCTTCCCAACTACCACCTTCTGCTTCCAAACTAACCGATCGCGGCTTGGGAGCTTCATTGCTGGAAGACCAAGTCCCCAGGCTCGGCCCCAGCATCCGGTCGAAGGTAAGCTTCGGTGCCTTGCGGCTTGGTGCCTGTTCATTGCGTGCCAGCCACTCATCCAGGCGCTGCCGCGCCTCCGCAGGGAGTTCCGAGAATCGCACCCCGGCCCGGCCCAGAGCATCTGCCCACGCGATATAGCCCGTCGTCTCCAGGAGGGTGTCAGAATCCGGCAGATCGAGGCGCAATTGCACCCGTCGCTCCGCTTCCAGGGGAGCGACCGTTTGCATGGACACGCCCTGCTCGCTCAGATCAAGAATCATGCCACCCGTCACCCCATCAAAACTGGCAAAGACTGGTCCATGCACCCTATGCCGCACGCAACTGCGTCTCTCTGGAATCATCTTTTAGCCATCACCCCGCACTTTTCTCGCACATCCTGCACCAGATCATCCGTTCGAAAGAAACCTTCCCGTAGGAGCCTTCCGTGATGTGCAGAGTCTGCGGCGATTGCGTTGTTCCGATGATCGGAGTAATGACGTGTAAAAGGAAGTGCATGACGGGGTTCTCCGTGCTCATTTTGCAGGTGCGGGCTGCCCGTCGATCAAATTGCGTCTTTAGAGTATGCTGAAAACCCGTTTTTGGGTCGTGCATTTGGGTGGCGGTTTTCTGTGGCGCTTTTGGGTGGCGCAGCGCTTCCAGCGCTGCGATAAGACTTTTTCCCCGTCCGGGCTAGGCCCTGAGGCCGAATCGTGTTTCAGCAAAATTCTTAAGAATCCTCGGCCAGGCTCAATGCTCGAACTGCGCAGAACGTATGGCGTGACTGGCCAGCAAGTCCCGGAGTTACCTCGGTGCGCCGGGTCAGTTCGGAATCACGCACCCGGGTATACGATGCTGTATGAAACCAATTAATGCTTCCTTGCGGCCGCTCAGCGGGTTGCTGCTCGCTGTGCTGATCTTTCAAGGCTGCAATGCACTGAATCCCTTGTGCGGAAGCGCCCGGCCGGCTCCGACCATTGCGTCTCTCTCGGAAAGCACGATCACCTTCGCTCAAGTGCAGCAGGGCTTTCTTCTCACGGTGAATGGCAGTGACCTGGTTTCGTCTTCCGTCGTGATCATCAATGGGACGACACTCAGCACGCAGGTCCTGAGCCGTCAGCAGTTGCAGGTCACAATCACAACCACCCTGATCTCCGGCCCTGGAACCGCCAGCGTGACCGTCAACACTCCGAGCGGGACCTCAGGCGATCTGGGCTGTACCAGCGGTGGAACCAGCCACGCCCTCGTCCTGACCATCACGTAAAGCAAAAACGGCGAGAAGTTCTCCGGACCCTCATCCTTGGGTTGGAGGAAGATGCCGATTGTGCAAAAGCCAGCGTGGGGGCGCTAAGCACGGCGGGGTTTCGCGGCAATCTCTCAGAATTGATTCATCTTGATGGGAGACGTAGTGACCCACAGAGGCGTTCCTAGGCGCCCTGCCCTGGGATAGTGGCCGCCGCGTTTTGTTTATATTTTAAGCATTCTGGATCGGGCGAAAACTCGAAGAAGCGGCCTGCGACTGCTATCCGGTCATCGAACGGCAGAAGAGGGCATGGCAGACAGAGGTAGCCTAGGATCACGGTGCAGTCATTGCAAGTCTCTACTCATGAAAGCGTGGCGCTTGTGTTTGTGACTCTCCTGCGGTACCTGAATCTGCATTGACATCGCTACCGCCGACTTCTACCATCCGGGTCAAATCAAGATCGGCGCTCGCTTCCAGCGCGTCGATCTTTCCAAGGGCGTGCTTATGTCAATCGCAGAGAGTGGTCCGTCAGTTCCAACCGCTAAGGCCCTGTGGCAAGGCGGGACGATGCGCATCGTTTTCGTATTCGCGATTCTTTTTCTGATCGCGTTCGTCGCGCTCGCGATGCCGCAGAACCGCGATCACGACCGCGATCATGACCGCGACCGCGATCACAACCGCAATACGATTCACATTCTGTCGTACGAACGCATCTCGCGTGACTTCGGTGGTGGGTCGGGCGGAAGGCCGTCGCCCGATGCGCTGTGTGATTCCGGTTTTGTCGCGGTCGGCTTTCACGTGCAGACCGGCGAGTATTACAACCAGGCGTGGCTCGATTGTGCTCCCATGAGATCCGACGGATCGCTGGGAGAGGAGCGCAGAATGACCACCCGAACCGGCAGTCCGGGCGGCCGGCCGGTCTATGATGCGAGCTGCTCGAATGGCCTCGCGCTGCGCGGGTTGCGCGGTCGCACCGGTGCTTCTATCGACGAGGCCATCGGCGAATGCAGCTTGGTCAGAGATATCGCCGCGAGGTTCGATAATCCCAGGACCGAGCTGACCCAGTCGGTGACCCGGCCCAGGCCGGGCGGAAGGCCCTCCGAGGCCCAGTGCCCCCCGGGCGCTGTCGTCACCGGCTTCCGCACCATGAGCGGCGAACATATGGACCACTTGTGGATCGTGTGCTCCGAACTGCAGCGCAGCTACTAGCAGTGCTTAAGAACCGAGAGGAAGGGTACCCCATTTCTCGCGTCTTCTGCGAGAACTGGGGTTCTTCACTTCGGGGCAAACTATGCACATTCCTCCGAGCCCTGAACTTCAGCCGGTTGTGGAACTACCTCTGGACCTTTGACCGCCGCCGTCCGCTCGCCTTTGCGGATCAGCACAATTGCTCCGAGGATCGCGACCGATGCCAGCACAACCCGCATGGTCAGCGGCTCGGAAGCAAGCAGCCATCCCAGGAACACGGCCACGACTGGATTCGCGTAGGTGTGTGTTGCCACGATCGCCGGTGGACACCTCTGCAACAACCAGGTATATGCAGTGAACGCGATCACTGAACCGAAAACGATCAGATAGGCCAGACCCATGAGCGACTTGAGAGAAATGCTCGCCCAGTGGGTGGCCTGAAACTCGCCTGTAAGTCCTGCGGCTGCGAGAAGCATCACCGCGCCGCATATCGTCGGGAGCGCGGTGCGTCCCAGCGCATCGCTGGGCAGCTTGAGCTTCGGAGAGATCACGACGCCCGCCGACCACGCTAACGAGCCCACGAGAACGGCGAGCAGTCCCAGCACGCTCGATCCTTTGACAGTCAACTCTGCGCCAGTCAGCAGGGCGACGCCGACCACGCCCAAACCCAGGCCCAGCGTGCTGAGCCGGCTGATCTTCTGCTGGCCCATCGACCAGGCCAGAACCAGAATGAACATCGGTTCGGTTGCGATCAGCAGCGCCGCCAGTCCTGATCCCACATACTGTTCTGCCCAGTGCAGCGTTCCGTGACCCACCAGAAAGAACAACGCTCCCACGACGAATCCAGAAATCCAATGCGCGCGCGTGGGCCGAAACCCGCGTGCCCAAGCCCACGCCAGAAGGATTCCGCCAGCGACCGAGTGCCGGATGCCGGCCGTGACCAATGGGGGAATGGTCTCGACCGCGTAACGGATTGCGAGGTACGTCGAGCCCCAGATGAGATAGATCGCGGCGAAGGCGAGGGCGAGTTGGATGGAGTAGGCGCGGCCATGGCCGGTTGCGGGTTGGCGTGAGTTGGGCACGAGCACAGGTCTGCCTCCAATGTTAATCATCTTGCCGCTGCGAACCAGGGCCATAATTTGCGTCGCTTGATGGTTTATCATGATCTAACCTCTAAAGTACTGTTTAACGGTTAGGTTGATCGTAGGCTACACGATCTAACTTGTCAAGAGTGTTTTAATGGTTAGATAATAGCTGGGAAGGAAAGCCTTCTGATGCAGACTAGCGAAGCCAGGAAAATCGCCAGGCGCCGTCCGCCCCGCTTCGATCTGATTGCGGGCAACGTCTGTCTTGATTTCGTGAACACGCTCGACGACCGTCACATTAAGCCCAAAGAATTGCTGGAGACTTATGTGGACCTCGCGCGGTTCGGCGAAGATGCCGGGCTGCTTGAACCGACACAGGTCGACCGGCTTTACGAGCGCAGTTACGCCGAGCCTGAGCGCGCGAAGCAAGCTCTGCTGTGGGGCAGAGAGCTGCGCGAGGCAATCCACGATGTGTTTTGGGCGATCATGAATAAGCGGCCCGCACCGCCCGGCGCGCTCGCGAGACTCAATGCCGACATTCAAACCGCGGCAGGGCACATGCGCCTGGTCCCGGTGAAGGGCGGCTTCGAGTGGGGCTTTGACGACCTGGGTGACTTTGATAGCGTGCTGTGGCCCATTGCCCGGTCGGCCGCCGATTTGCTGGCATCGGAGCAGTTGCCATA
>JADGNP010000220.1 GCA_017883425.1 Candidatus Sulfotelmatobacter sp.
ACCACGGCATGCACGTGGAGATGGGCACGGAGTGCACTAAATGCCATGATCCCAAACTGCACAGGATGGGCGGGTTTATCAAGGCGGCATGCAAAGAGTGCCACCCCGAAATGCGGCTCTGAGAACCAGAGCCGCATTTCGGTTAATGGGTCACTGCTATCCGCTATCTGAACGAGTACACGACATCTTCCTACCGGCACTTCGGGCCGGGTAGGCTGGATTCTTTCTCGTTCCACCTCGTACAAATTTCGCCGGTCGAGTCAACCTCATCCGCTCGGGTTCGATGTTGCCGTCGGTAACAGCTGACCGAGTGCCAAGTCACTGGATCGCTGCAACCGTTGCGTCGTCTGCGGAAACCTTCGTCCATTTGCCGGTCCGAGCCGATGTCTCGACGGCTTCGAGTAGTTCTTGCACTCCCACCGCGTCATCGAAACTGGGATGAAATTGTTGATTCTTGGCCAAGGTATTCAGAAAGTCCGCCAAGGTTGCGATGAACGTATGCTCATAGCCGATGATGTGTCCCGGTGGCCAGAAGTGGCTTGTATAAGGATGTCCCGGGCCAGTGACGAGGACATTGTGACTTCCCTGTATTTCGACCGCATCACCTCGGTCGAACACTTCCAGCCGGTTCAGGTCTTCCAGGTCAAACCGGATCGCGCCTTCCGCACCGTGGATCTCGAAATAGTTTCGGTTTCGGCAGCCGATGGCAAACCGTGTAGCCTCGAACGTGCCGATGCTTCCATTGGCGAAACGAGTCAACGCAAGAACCGCATCATCAACTTCGCGATTGGGTGTAAACGTCTGCATCAGACTCGTCACCTCGATGACCGCCCCGTTCAACACAAGAGCCAGATCCAGGGAATGGGAGAGCAGGTCGCCCATGGCGCCGGAACCTGCCTCCGCTTTGCGGAACCTCCAGGCTCCCGGAAGTTCCGGATCGGCACCCCAACTCTGCAAGTAGGTGGCGCGGTAGTGGTAAGGTTTCCCTACTCTGCCCTGCTCGACCAGTTCCTTTGCCAAAGCGATTGCCGGCACGCGCCGATAGTTGAACCACACCAGATTCGGGAGGCTGCGGGCGGCATTTGCCATTTGCCTCGCTTCAGCCACATTCATCGCGAGTGGCTTCTCACAAAGCACGATCTTTCCAGCCTCTGCCGCCGCAATGGCGATCTGCGCGTGTGGGTGATTCGGAGCGCAGATATCCACGACGTCGATGTCTTTTCTCTTGACCACGGACTGCCAATCGGTTTGCGCTTCCTCCCAGCCCCACTGCGCTGCCATTGCTTCTACAGCTGCGCGGTTTCGCCCGCACATTGCTTTGAGCTTAAGTTCATAGGGCAAATCAAAGAAGTGCCCAACCTGGAGAAAGGCGTTGGAATGGGCCCTTCCCATGAACCCGTAACCGATCATGGCGACGTTCAGTTTTCTGATCTGTTTGGCCATGTGCTCCTTCTTTAGATCTCGCGGATCATACGCCTTCGACTGCGCGAGCTTAAACTCGTGCTATTCGAAGACGCAGGTTCCCGCAATGAGGCTTTTCCAGTCGCAAGATGCCTTGGCTGTTAGACTGCAGCCGGAGCATATCCGTCAAAATGCCCGGTAACACCGATGCGGAGGAAGACGAAACGTTCGGTCCAGTGAAGCTGAGCTCGTAGACAGTATCTGGCTGCAGTCCAGATGCAATCAGCGAGTCGCACTTGAGATCTGGCAGCGATACTTCTCCGCCACGGGCAGCGGAGTCCGATGCGGCAAATAACACAAATGGACCAAGCTCGGAAGCAGCGCCCATGAAGTTGACTCCATCGATCAGTTCTGTGCGCTTGCCAGTGGTACCGAGTTTTCCTATTTCGAAGACGTGAAGGAAGAAATCTTCTTCGGCGGGTACCGCCGGAGACACTTCGATGCGCCACGCGCCTGGCACCACGTTCTTTCGGTTCGATGGCAGAACTCTGGAAAAGTCATCGCCCCAAAATGTCTTCCACATGCGGCGAAGCTTAGGGTCTTCAGGCAAGGGAGAGCCTTCCTGGGGCTCCAGCGGCCAATTTTCGCCGCTGCCCCAACGGCCCCCGTGGTCGTCTCCCGGACAGTAGAAGTCCGCGCCGGACCCGCCGCGGCGTGTTACCAGCCGTTCGCGCGGCAACAGGGAATGCACCAGCAACTCGCCGGATCCCTCTCGGAAACGAAAGATTGAAGCATTCTTGAATTCTTTGGCTTCTGCCGTTCCCTTCCCTAGGTCCGCGTCCACGCTTGGTTGATTGACTCCATGGAGCAGCCATGCTTTTCGGAAGGAAGGGTGGCCGCTCACCACACGATCGAAAACGAAAAGCAGATCCTTTCCGGGCACGTAAAGAATTTCGCGCGTAAATCTTTTCAATTTTTCGCGCGAATACGCGTTGCTGGCATCGCCCATTGCGTAGTCGTAATGACCCGGCGCATGGTCTACGACGCGCATCGAGCCGAGATTCCATAGATCGCGGGTGTGCCGCCAATCTTCAGGGCTGCGCACCGTGTTCCAGAAGCGGGAAGAGTCCATACGCTGGCCGCCGTCGTTGGCCGCGGCCAGCAGATTCTGCGACCAAAAGAACTTTTCTGACGGATCGTAAACCAACATCGAATTGTGGGCTACGGTGCGGCGGTAGTAATTGATGTAGTGCGGGCTCTCGCTGTCTGTGTAGTCAGCGCCACTGTCGATGGCCAAATAGCCATCATGGTAGATAGTGATCTGGTTCTGATCGAGGTGCTGGTGTTTGGCCAGATAAGGTCCACAATCGAATTCGATCCAGGTTGAGTCCGGTTTCCAGCCATCGCGCATCACCAGATGCCCAACGCCCGGAAAATAGTGCGCTCGTGGCAACTCATTCTCAGTAGTCAGCGATGGATCACGGGGCGTGACTTCGGGGTCGTCCCAAAGAAACTCGAGAACCGGAAGAACCCATTGTTTTGGGAAGAATCCACTCTTCCGCAAGAGCCAGGCGCTATAGGGATCCTTGAAACGATTGACGGCATAGCCAAGCACAGCGGTGTCACGCAAATCCAGGATCGGATATTCATTGTCACCCTCTCGCGAGGGCGTTCCATCTGGAAGCAGCTTGTACAGGTAGGTATTGCCAATATTGCCGAACACGGAGTAATGGTGAGCCGGATCTATGCCGGTGGTGGTGCGCTGCAATTCGGCGAGTAGGGTCAGGCAGGCCCATGTGATGCGCATGTAGTCCATGGACTCGTGGTAACTGCCTTCCGGCGAAACCAGATTCGTGGTCTCAAGGACATTGGCTAGGCATTTCGCCACCTGCGCTCTCCACGCATTGCAACGATTGTTGCAGCCCGTATAGCCCTCAAGCGCGGCGGAGACGAAGGTGGGCAAGGCGAGGTAGCGCAGATTGTAGTTGTGATACGAGAACTGGCTCGGATCTACGAAGTCGGCGGTTGCCAGCATTGCTGTCGCGCCCTCCATCAACTCGCTCGCAATCCGATCTTGCAGGGCGGGCTCGAACCCCGGATATCCCGAAAGCCAATCGAATGCCACCGACCAACGGGCATAGTCCACCCAGGAACGCGAAGGCTTCGCGCCCTTCATGATGTGGCCGGCTCGCATTGCCGCCAGCGCCTGTTCGGCGAAACTGTCTTGACCTGTCAACAGCCAGGAGAGGGCCCAACCCTCCATGTCCTGCGAAGGGCGCATTCCGCTTGCGTACCTGGTTCGCAACAAAGCCAAACCTGTAAAAGGGTCTGCGCTGGAGATCAACAGTCGAGGATGCTGGAAGAAGACTTGCGGTCTACTCCTGGAGGGGGCGAGAAAAACGGACGCTGTTAAGGCTGCAATGAAATCACGCCGTCTCATTCCGAATGGCTCCTCCCCTCAACTTTGCCACGCGACCGGCCGAACTGAGCTGTCGGATGCGCCCGGCAAGAACCTATTAGGTGGGCTGGCATCGAATGGTTCCCTTTTACACTTTGACACAAGCAAACACAAGCAAACAAAGGAAAAGGAGTTTTTCGCGCCAGCAAGATTGGGGCTTGAACGCGCCTCTGCACCTCGCTAATCCGCTTTACCAGCGGGGTTCGGGGCTTGGCTGCTCTGGGGAACCCTTCTTCATCATCGCTTTCTTTTATTTTCCCTCACTCGGGTGTATTAAGATACTGGAATGCTGGCATCAAGCAACACACACCCCCTGCAGGGAACTATTACCCAATGACGAGCGTGAGAGACTCGCGTCTTTTAGCGGAGCAGCGGCGGCGCAAGATCCTGGACCTGATCGAGCAAAAAGGGCAGATCACGGTACGTGAGCTGGTCGAGCGATTTGCGGTCTCAGCAGTTACGGCGCGGGCAGATTTGGACGCGTTGTGCTCGGAAGACATGGCGGTGCGGTCGCATGGCGGTGCGGTCCGCAAATTGGAGGATGATTCGGACTCCCCTTCGGACTCCGGCGAGACGCAACGGCATGCCCAAGTTGCACGGCTCGCAAAGGTCAGCGTATCCACGGTTTTGCGCATCGCGAATGGAAATCCTCGGGTTGCGCCCTCGGTGCAGTCGATCGTGCTTGCCGCAGCCCGCAAACTGGGCGTGGACCTGGCGGCTAGCAGGAGAAATCGCACCATTACATTCGTGTTGGGCAACCGCGACACGGTCAACGAGTTCCAGTCTAAGATCCTGTTGGGTGCTGAGGGATACTGCGCCCAGCATGACTGGGACATGCAATTCATCTGTTTTCGTTCTGATCTGAATGCTCCGTTAGGGACGCTGCGTCTTCCCGAAGCGCTGATGCGGTCGAATCGGCCGAGCGGAGTCATTCTGACCGGTACGCACTCTGCCAGCATTCTTTCGGCGCTTTCGGAGAGGCGCATACCCTTCTCGCTGGTGGGAAACAACATCGTCGGTGATTGGCAGCCGGAGCAGTATGATTGTGTTTTCACTGACGATGTACGAGGTTCCACTGAGATTACCCGGTATCTGATCGCTGAGGGTCACAGAAACATCTGGTATATCGGCAACCGACGTCTTCCGTGGTTCGCTCGCTGCGCTGACGGCTACCTCCGAGCCATGAAGGAAGCCGACCTCGAACCCCGCTTCAGCGAGATTAGTTCCGAAGATCGCGAGCTTGGGTACTTGGCGGTAAAAGCGCTCCTAGCGAGCGGAGAAAGACCCACCGCGCTTTTTGTTGGCACCGACCAAGCCGCTTCCGGGGTTTACCAGGCCCTACAGGAATCTGGAATCCGAATTCCCGACGACATCAGTGTCGCGGGCTTCAATGACACGATCGGCGAAGTGCTGCATCCGGGACTTACCACCGTGCGTGAGTTTCCCAAAGAGCTTGGCGGACACCTCGCAGAATTCACCTTGCGGCGCATCCACGAACCGGACCTGCCCCCGCAGCAACTCGTGATGCCCACCGAACTCATTCGCCGTGAGAGTGTCCGGCACATCGCGACGAGTCCGGCAGCGGTGGCTTCGGCCTACGTTCAAGAAACCTCTCTGTGAGGCCACGCCCCAACAGCTTCCCTCGAAACAATGGTTGTTGTCTTGGAGGGCAGGATCCGTTAGCTGCACGGGAAGAGACGCTGTCTCTGAAGACGGTTTCGTTCCTAACCGCTAGATCGGCCGCACTAGCCCCCGTCGGGTTGCGCGGTTATTGCGAACCAGTATGAGCACGAGAATCATTCCTAGGAACGGCACGAGTCCCGCCACGATGATGATCGAGTCGAAGGAGTGCGTGGCCCGCGACTGGTTTGCATCGGTCAAATAGCCAATCAATTTGAAGGCAAGGATTGTTCCAAACCCCGCGCCCGTACCGCTCAAGCCGCTGACGGAAGCTACCGAATCGCTGGCGAAGAGATCGGAAGGTAACACGTTCGCGATCGTCGAAAAGGATGCGTAACTAAAAGTGGCGAGAGCGAAGAGTAATGTGATCACCGTAAGATTCACGGTAAAGATGGTTGGGATCAGCAGGGTCACCCCAATGCCGCCGAAAACCACCAGCGCCTTGCGGGCGGCGCCGAGCGACCAACCCGACCTGATCAGATATCCAGATGCTGCCCCTCCGAAGAAATTGCCGAGATCGGCCGCGATAAATGGGATCCAGATCGCGATCAATCCGCTTCTCAATGAGATCCCTTTCGCCACCAGATAGATCGGAAACCAATCCGCGATAAAAAACCAAACTGGATCGGTAAAGGATCTGGCAACAATCACTCCCCAAGTCTGCGGGAGTTTCAGCAGATCGAACCAGCCTGAACGAGGTTTTTCGACTGAACCGCCATGATCAGGGGAGTCCGCGAGGATCATTTGGCGTTCCGTATCGCTCAAACGCGGATGTTCCTGAGGTGTGTAATACGTCTTCCGCCAGGCGAGCAGCCAAATGAAACCCAGCAATCCGGGAAGCACAAAAACAGGGCGCCAGCCCCAGCGAAAGTAGATGGTCAGTACTACGAAGGGCGCGATCGCCCCCCCGATCGATGAGCCGCTGTCAAACAAAGCCGTGGCGAGCGCCCGTTCACGCTTCGGAAACCATTCAGCAACGGCTTTTGTCGCACCTGGCCAATTCGCAGACTCGCCCGCACCCAGAAGAAACCTAAAGGTCGCGAAACTGTAGAATCCGCCCGCCAGAGAAGTGGCGATTGAGACGATGGAGTACCAAAGAACGGACAGGGTCAGCCCTCGTCTTGTGCCAAGGCGATCCATCAGCCTTCCGCACACGGTCTGGCCCACCGAGTAAGCAATCCGGAATCCGATGAGTAGATTCGCGTAGTCGCTGTTGGTCCAGTGGTAGATCTGCTTGAGGTAGGGCGAGAGCAGGGCAAGGGTCTGGCGGTCAATGTAGTTGATGACCGTCGACGCGAACAATAGCGCACCGATCCACCAGCGCAAATTGCGGATGGGCCGCACCGTCGGCACAGTGGCTTGCGCAGAAGCTGGCATAAGCGGCGGGTTATGCCCTGGTGGAAACTCCCGGACTTAGGAGCGCAGCCGAATCGGGATCGAGGTAGATGGTCGCGTTGGGATGATTTCGCAGGATCGAAGCAGGCACCATCGGGCTAACTTCTCCTTCCAGGCAGCACTTCACAGCATGGGCCTTGCGGGTATCCGGTACAACCACAATGATTTCCTTCGCCCGCAGGATTTCCCGCACCGACATGGAAATCGCCTTTTTGGGAACATCCGTCAGCTTCGAGAACCACCCTTCATTCACTTGCTGCTGACGGCAGGCATCGTCGAGATCAACGATGAGATACGGCTCCTCAGTCTCAAAATCCGCGGGAGGATCGTTAAACGCAAGGTGCCCGTTCTCTCCGATCCCAGCAAAAGCAATGTCCACGGGTTTCGATTGGAGTTTATTCCCTATTTGTCTGATGCTGCTCTGAGCGTCGCCGTCGCCATCCAGGAGGTGGTATCTGGTAATCCCGGTTTTATGAATCAAGCGTTCGAAAAGATACTTCCGAAAACTTGCGGGGTGAGTGATAGGAAGGCCGACGTATTCGTCGAGATGAAAAACCTCGACGCGGCCCCAATCGATCTCAGGCTCACTGGTTAATGCGTCCAGGAACTCAAATTGAGAGACTCCTGTCGCCGCGATGATGCGAGCAATTCCCTGATCCCGGATCACTCGCCGAAGAGACCGTGCGGCATGATCGGCTGCTGCACGACCCAAAGATTCCCTGTCCGTAAGAATTTTAATCTTCAATTGCAACACCCTGTTTTCTTAAACACGTCATTTCCTTGTTGATCCTTAAACAAGCTCGCGAGTTCGTTCACAATCTTCGTCCATCGCTTCCCGCCCAGAGCTCTCTCGCTTCCAGCCTTCGACTACTGGGCAGTCTGGAGGCGGGCCAACCGCGTGAGGTGGTATGCCAGCATGCGGTCGGGGAGGAGCAGAGCCTTCTGGAACCATCGATCTGCTTCTTGTTCCCGTCCAAGCGCGGCCGCGAGAGCACCGGCGCTATAGTCCCACCAACTGGTGAAGCTGCTGGTTTCGCTGCGATTCGTCGCTTGCAGGAGCGCGGATTGCAGTCGCTCCCGCCATTCCTTCTCATCCATCCCGGGCAATTTCTTGGCAGCAAGCCAGGCCCAGAACATCTCATCGGGAGCAGATGCAGCGGACGCGCTCTGGAACTTCCGCTCCGCTTCCTCGGACCTTCCGCAACTGGCATAGACCGTGGCGAGGAGATAGTTGGTCCGGGCAGATTGGAGAATCGGCCCGAGGCCGTCGCGCGTAAACGGCAACCCGGCGACTTCCACCCCCAGGTGTTCCCCGATTACCAGAGCATCCGCGCAGCGTCCGTTGCGCCCCAGTGCGAGCAGCTTTTGGAGTTCCACCTCGACCCAAACCTGGCGGACATTGGTCCCACCTTCTTCACGTGGAAAGAACCGGTTATGAAACAGACCCTCGGCGCGCTGAAAATCTTCTGCTTCCGAAAGATTGAGGATCAATTCGAA
>JADGNP010000020.1 GCA_017883425.1 Candidatus Sulfotelmatobacter sp.
TCGTTGCCCCATGGATATAGCCGCGCGTCCGGGCCCTCCGCCGCATATTGCCATTCCCACTCATGCGGCAGGCGCTTTCCGGCCCAGGTGGCATACGTTCTCGCATCTTCGAGAGAGACCCAGGTCACCGGGCGGTTCTCCCAACCTGCCGGATAAGTGCCGTCCTTCCAGTCGCGCAGGAAATTCAGGTCGTCTTTCGGGTGGTAGTGCGTGGCGTCGATGAACTTTTTGAATTCCGCGTTCGTCACCGGATACTTGTCGATGTAGAAGGAATCGATCTGGATGGCGTGCTGGTGAAAGCGTCTGGGCGAATTCTCCCAGGGATACTGCACGTCCACTCCCATCTCGTTGGAGCCTTCGATTTCAATCCCGGAGACTGAAAACAAGAAATCCGCGGCAGGAATCTTCACCATGCCGGCGGGCGTGCTTGTTGCAGGATCGGTCGGCTTGATGGGAACGATTTGCTGGGGCAGGAACTTCCATTCATGCGAGTAGCTCGCGAGCGGAGTGCTCGTCATCTGCTTCATCTTCGACAACAGACTTTGAAGTTGTACGCCCGGCGCCTCGTCGGTCGCGAAGACGGCCCCATATCCCTTCGCTTCGATGGGAAAACTGAGTGCCCAGCGTTCTGCGCCTCGGACCTGCGGCTTCAGCTCTACCCCGTGGTAGATATCGTAGTAATGCACTCCCTGGCTTGCAGGGACTTCCATCTGATCGCCATCCACGTCGTATTCGTTGCGGTTCACAATGGTCCACAGAGCTTGCTCTGCATGCGGCCATCGGCTGGCATAAACTCCGTACCGCAGCATGGGCGCCATGGGCTCCCAGCCTCGGCTGACCAAAAGGGGGGCGAGGGCCCGCTCGATTGTGGCGACCCTTCGTGTGGCCTCGGCATCGCGGGGTGTAATGCCGTTCCAGATGCCCCAGATATTCTCCCAGCTTTCCCAGCCCACTCCATTGAAGAAAGCGAACTGCAGGTCGCTGGTCTTGTCCCGGTTCCAACGGTCGGAAATGTTGACCATGTGGCGGGGCTCCAGCCATTTGTATTTGTCGACCAGCGGGGTGAAGGGAAACTGGTATTGCCCCCAGGTCATCAGATTCCAGGCGAGCGCCTCGTCGGAAGGACCGCCTTCTGGTTCGAAGACGAGCGGGTGCCCGGTCTTGTCGGCCGCCAGCGAGAAAGCCAGAGGCACGCCGTCTTGGGTGTCGCCGTTGATGCCGTCCGCGCCGATTTCAGCCATCAGACTCGCGATCTCTTCCGGCCATGAGCGATCGGGCAGGCGCGTGCCCTGGTCCCACATCATCATCGGGAACAGCACGCGCACGCCGCGGCGATGAAAATCGGTAATCATTGCTTTGACTCCCGCGACTCCGCCCGGCATGCTGCGAATCAAGTCATGCTGGTTGCGATTGTCGATCCCCATGTTGGGATAGGTCGGCCAGATCAGCACCGAATCGATTCCGCCGTAGCGCTTCTCCATATCGTCGAGGTACCGATCCACGGTGTATTTGCCGGCGACGGGATCGTAGAAGTAGCGATCATGAGCCATCATCTGGGGCTGGATGAAGCTGGATTGCGCCCACTGAAATTCGGGCCTTTCATAGCGAGAACCGTCATATCCGATGCGGATGCGGCGTTCATCCCGCCAGTGACGGATGTCGGCCAGCCATGATTCGTGTTCCGTCTGAGTGCAAAGTTTGACGCCCGCTGTCCACAGATCTTTCGCCGCCGACAGACACTCGGGTACGGGGATCTGTTGATCGTTGGGGGAGAAATGTGAATCCTGAGCCTGCGAAGTCAGGCTGGCAGGGAAGAGCGGGAGGAAGAGCACGACAACCAACCGGATCTGGGATGCTTTCATGGCAGGCGCCTTTATTTTTCAAGCACTTGAACCTACAGTCTAATACCTACCACTTTCGTGCCATATATGGCACTGGTGAGCCATTTACGGGGGTGGGGGGCAGAGTTAGATTGTGCTTGAGCAGCACTTGGGGGAGGGCTGATCAACAGACGTCCCAAGACTCCATCGAGTCTGGGGCGTTTTGTTTTGCGCCGAAAACTGGTCCCTGCTCGCCTCCTTCGGTCCACCGCCACTCTCGGATCTTCCGCTTGTCTCGCGATCTTACCTGCCCCTGCTATCCCCTACTGTTTCGATGGTGGTAGATTTATTGGCGCGTTTCGTTGCCGTCACCGACGGAGTTCGAGGAGCCAGGTCATGCCCGTCCAGTTTGCCCGCCGCGAGTTTCTCGCAGGAGTGGTTGCCATGACGGCCGCGAAGGCCGCATCCCGATTTGCCCCGCTGTCCGATGCGAGCTCGCCGTTCCGTATTTCCGTCATCAACGATGAAATTTCCCAGGACTTTGGCCCCGCCTGCGAGGTGGCGTCGCGCGAGTTCGGCATGGGATGGATCGAACTGCGCGGCATGTGGAAGAAGAACATCGTCAAGCTCGACGAGAAGGAAGTGGCGGAGGCGCGCCGCATACTCGAAACGTACCGGCTGAAGGTGACCGACATCGCCAGTCCCCTCTTCAAGGTGGACTGGCCGGGCGCGCCGAAATCAAAGTTCAGCGAGGCCGGTTCGTTCGGTGCGGACTTCGGCTTTGAGCAGCAGGACGAAGTTCTAGAGCGCGCCATGGAGATGGCGAAAGCGTTTCAGACCGATCGCGTGCGCTGCTTCGATTTCTGGCGACTGAAAGACCAGGCCCCGTACCGCGCGGCCATCAATGAGAAACTGCGGGACGCCGCCGCTAAGGCGGCGAAGCAAGGCATCATTCTGGTGCTCGAAAATGAATCCGCCTGCAACACGGCAACCGCGGCTGAAGCTGCCAAAGTTTTGAGCGCGGTGCAGTCTTCCTCGTTCATGCTGAATTGGGACCCGGGCAACGCCGCCGCCAGCGGCGAGACTGCGTATCCGGATGGCTACAATCTTCTGCCCAAGGACCGCATTGGTCATTGCCACTGCAAAGATGCCGTCAAGAAAGGCAGGGGGTACGACTGGGCGCCGATGGGCGGAGGAATGATCGACTGGGCGGGACAGTTCAAGGCGCTGAAGCGAGACGGTTACCACTTCGCCGTGAGTCTTGAGACGCACTGGGACGGCGGAGGTTCGCCCGAAGAATGTTCGCGCAAGAGTTGGGCAGGGATGAAGAAACTTCTGCAACAGGCGGATGCGCTGTAAACCGCAGTTGTAGGGCACAGCTTTTGCAGTTTTGCCAAGAGTCTGTCGGTCTTCAGCCTCTGAAGCCGTGCCCTGATACGAAGCGGATGTTCACAGTCTGTTGAGGCCACACGAAGGAGGGTCCTATGACCGATCAAACGAGGCGCACGTTTCTAAAGCAGGCCGCGCTGGGAACAGCCGCCGTGCTGGCGTATCCAACTTCCACCGTTCTGGGCGCGAACGACCGCGTCCGGGTCGGCATGATCGGCGTGGGCGATCGCGGAAATGATCTGCTGGGGCAAATTCGCTCGGTTCACGGCGTCGAACTCGTGGCCATGGCGGACGTTTACAGCCGCCGCCGCGATGAGGCGAAGAGGAAAGTGCCTGGCATTCAGACCTTCGACGACCACCGCCGCCTGCTCGACATGAAGGATATCGACGCCGTCATCGTGGCCAGCCCGCTGCACATCCACGCGCGGCATTTTCTCGATACCCTGGCCGCCGGCAAAGACCTCTATTCCGAGAAGACCATGACTTGGTCGATTCCGGAAGCCGACAAGTGCCTGGCCGCTGCGAAAGAGTCGAACCGCATCGTCCAGATCGGATTGCAGTATCAGAGTTCCGGCGCATTGATCGACGCGAAACAATGGATCAAAGACGGATGGCTGGGGAAGGTCACCCACGTCGAATCCTGGATGAGCCGCAACACTCCCCACGGCAAAGGCCAGTGGGTGCGGCCGGTTCCCTCCGACTGCACCGCGCAGAACGTCAACTGGAGCGCGTTTCTCAATGGGCGGCCCGACCGGCCCTTCGATCCCTTCAAGCTGATCAACTGGCGATTGTTCTGGGAATTTGCCGGAGGCAATTGCGCCGAGAACATGGTGCACCAGATCGCCTGGATCATGGGTGCGCTTGACCTGCCTCTGCCGTCGGCAGCCTACATGTCGGGAGGCGTTTTCTCGGAGAAAGATGGCCGCGAGGTGCCCGACACGATTGCAGTGACTCTCGATTTCCCCAACATCGTCGTGACCTGGCAGTCCACCTTCAGCAACAAGCATTACGAACTGGGCGACCGCATTCTGGGAAGTGACGGCACCCTCGAACATCATTTCGAAGAAGCCCTTGAGTACTGGCCTGAGAAAACGAATCGTCCCGACGGACAGTCCACGCGCGGCAGCAGCCATAATCAGAACCACATGGGCAACTGGATCGACTGCGTCCGCAGCCGCGGCACTCCGAATGCTCCGCCGGAGATCGGGTACCGCTCGGCCATCGCGGTGCACATGTCGAACTTGTCCTACAAGAACAAGCGGCGGATTACGTTGGAGGAAGCCAAAGCGGTGACGCCGGAGTACTAAGGGCCGTCTTCTAATATCGTGTTCTTCCAGGTAGGTGGCGCCGCCGTCCCGGCGGCTGTCGCGGGGGCGTCTCGCCCCCGCCTGCGAGGGCAGGATGCCCTCGCGACAGCCGGCAAGATGCCGGCGCTACGATGAGGTCAACAAAGAACCCAAGTTCCGTGCGGGGTTGAGAGAGTGACGGAGACATTGAAATCCCTATGATTGGCGCCGTCGATATTGGGGGGACGAAGATCGCAGTTGGCGTTGTCGATGACAGCGGGAAGGTGCTCTCCCGCATGGAAGCCCCTACCGATCCGGATCGATACTCAGATGGCCTGAATCTCATTGCCCGCCTGCTGCGTGACACTGCGGGGAAGGCGGGTGTGGAACTTTCCGGCATCGGCATCGGATCGACGGGGCCGGTCGATCCCATGCGCGGCGAGTTTGGCGACGTCGATTTTCTCCCCGGCTGGCGCGGGAAGAGTCCGGTCAGGGACCTGGCGCAGATCTTCAAGGTGCGCGTGGCCCTGGAGAACGACGGTGATGCCGCCGCCCTGGCGGAAGCTGGTTGGGGCGCGGGCCGGAATCGGTCACGCCTGATCTATGTGACCGTCGGCACCGGGATTGGCGGGGGAATCGTTCTCGATGGCCAACTCTACCGTGGCGTCGACGGCGCCCACCCCGAGGTCGGCCACCACGTCGTCGACCCCGCGGGTCCGGAGTGCTCGTGCGGGTTCCACGGCTGCTGGGAATCGCTGGCCGCTGGTCCGGCCATGGTGGCTTGGCTGGAAGGCCACGCGCCCGCCGGGTATCTGCACCGCCAAGGCATTTCTGCCAAGAGGATCTGCGAGCTGGCACAACAAGGCGATGCGATCGCCATTCAAACCGTCGAACATGAGGCCTACTATCTGGGCCTGGGACTCGCCAATCTGATCAACCTGTTTACTCCGGACGCCATCGTGCTGAGCGGCAGCGTCATGAAGAGCGCGCCGCTTTTTCTCGACCGCATCCGCGCCGTGATCCGCCGCGGCTGCCGCTTCGTCCCGGCCGAGAAGACGCAACTGATGCTCGCCTCTCTGGGAGAAGACACCAACCTCATTGGCGCGGCGAGAGTGTGGCACTATCGCTTCGGTGAGTAGCGCCGCCGTTCCGGCGGCTGTCGTGGCGGCGTCTCGCCGCCACTTGCGAGGGCGAGACGCCCCTTCGACAAGCTCAGGGCAGGCCCTCGCGACAGCCGGCAGGATGCCGGCGCTACTCGTGCAGCCCCCATCTTCCAGTTCCTTCCGTGATCTGTTACTGTTTTCAGTTCGCTTTTTATCGGTTGATGTGAGCGAAAGGATGAGAGCCGCGTGATCGTTGGAGTTCCGAAAGAAAGCTATCCCGGGGAACGGCGGGTTGCGCTCGTTCCCGTAGTCGTTCCCAACCTCGTCAAAGCGGGACTCGAGGTCATCGTGGAAGCCGGGGCCGGCGAGCAGGCCGGCTATCCGGATACGATCTATGTCGACAAGGGCGCGAAGATTGTGCCCGATCGCGCCGCCGTTTTCAGCGCCGCTGACATCGTGGTGCAGGTGTTGTGCTACGGCTCGAATGACATCACCGGCAAAGCGGATCTTCCCCTGATGCGCCGGGGCCAGGCGCTCATCGGATTCCTGCGGCCTTTCGGTTCCGCGGAAGTTGTGCAGCAGCTCGCGCAGGCGGGCGTCACTTCTTTTTCCGTGGAACTCATGCCGCGCACGACGCGCGCTCAGAGCATGGACGCGCTTTCCTCCATGGCCACTTGCTGTGGCTACAAGGCCGTGTTGCTGGCCGCCCAAACCTCGCCGCGAATCTTTCCGATGATGACCACCGCTGCCGGCACCGTCACGCCCGCCCGGGTCTTCGTCATCGGCGCCGGCGTGGCCGGACTACAAGCCATCTCGACGGCTCGCCGCCTGGGAGCCGTGGCTTCCGCCTATGACATGCGCCCCGCCGCCAAAGAGCAGGTGCAGAGCCTGGGCGGACGTTTCGTCGAGCTTCCCATTGAAGCCCAGAACGCGCAGGACGCTCGCGGCTACGGCACCGCGCAGGACGAAACTTTCTACGCTCGCCAGCGGGAACTCCTGTCCCGAGTGGTCGCGGAGAGTGACATCGTCATTACCGCGGCAGTCATCCCCGGCAAAAAGTCTCCGGTGCTGATCACCGCAGACATGGTGAAAGGCATGGCCCCGGGCTCGGTGATTGTCGACCTCGCCGCCGAGCGCGGTGGCAATTGCGAACTGACGCGCACCGGAGAAACGGTGAAAGTGCACGGAGTGACGATCATCGGGGCCATCAACCTGGCCAGCAGCGTCCCCTACCACGCCAGCCAGATGTACGCCCGCAACGTCACCACGTTCCTTCTGTACATGGTGAAAGAAGGCAAACTGCAGTTGAACCTGCAAGATGAGATCATTCGCGAGACCATGATCACCAACGGCGGGGAAGTGGTGAACGCCCGCGTGCGGGATTTCTTCAAGATGCCGGCGCTGACGCCGGCCGGTGGATAGAAACTGCCCGCTGGTTTTGGGAGAGTTTTGCTTTGAAAGGCGCGGCTTCCAGCCGTGCTGTGAGTAGCGATTTTGGGCGCAGCCCTTTCAGCGCTGCGATAGAGTGCCGGTTTACGAAGGCGGGGCTTTAGCCCCTGAGGGAGCAAGATGGGTTCCAACATTATCGACGCGTTGTTCGTATTCATGCTGGCGGCCTTCATCGGATTCGAAGTCATCCGCCATGTCTCACCTCTGCTGCACACGCCGCTCATGTCGCTGACCAATGCTCTCGACGCGATCGCGGTGGTCGGCGCCATTGTGCTGGTAGGCGAGAAGAAGAGCACATTCGCGACGGTGCTGGGCGTGATCGCCATCGTTGCCGCCACCAGCAACGTGGTGGGCGGATTTTTCATCACCGACCGCATGCTAAGAATGTTCAAAACCAGCCGTCCGACGAAGCCACAGCTAACGAAGCCATAACTTATGACCGAGTTTGCCGGAAGCCAGTACCTCATCGAAATCGTCTACCTCATCGCCAGCGCCCTGTTCATTCTTTCGCTGAAGTGGATGAGTTCTCCGGCCACCGCGCGCCACGGAATTCTGGCGGGCGAGATCGGCATGGTGCTGGCCATCGCTGGCACCCTGCTCAATCGCGGCATCGTCGACTACAAGTGGATCATCATCGGGCTCGTGCTGGGCTCGGGCATTGGCATTCCGCTCGGCATGGTGCAGATGACCGCCGTCCCGCAGCGGACCGCCCTCAGCCACGCTTTCGGCGCGCTCTGCGTCACGCTGGTCGGCACCGCAGAGTTCTACCTGCGTAGCCCGAACGTTCCCAAGTTCATGATGTCGGTGCTGTCGATGGAAGTGATCCTCGGAGGTCTGACCTTCACCGGCAGCCTGATGGCTGCGGGAAAGCTGCAGGAAATCCTGCCCCAGCGCCCCATCACTTACAAAGGCCAGAACCTCGTCAACTTCCTGTTATTCGTAGTTGCCATCGGAAGCGCCGTCTACCTCGTGCTGAATCCCGGGGCAAAGGTGTTCTTCCCGGTGATTGTCGGCGTGTCGCTCATCTTTGGAGTGCTGCTGGTCATTCCCATCGGCGGCGCCGACATGCCGACCGTGATCTCGCTGCTGAACTCCTACGCGGGCCTTTCCGCCGCGGCCATGGGGTTCGTGCTCAACTCCAAGCTCCTGATCATCGCCGGCGCACTCGACGGATCCTCCGGCCTGATCCTCTCCATCATCATGTCGAAGGCGATGAACCGTTCGTTCACCAACGTGCTCTTCGGAGCCTTCGGGCAGGTGCAGGCATCCGTGGCGGCGGGGCAGGAAGCCAAGCCCGTGCGCAGCGCCACTGCCGAAGAAGCCGCCGCGATTCTCTCGGCGGCCAACAAGGTGGTCATCGTCCCCGGCTATGGGATGGCGGTGGCGCAGGCGCAGCACAAAGTGCGCGAACTTTATGACGCTCTCACTAAAAAGGGAGTCGAGGTCCGCTTCGCCATCCATCCGGTCGCCGGACGCATGCCCGGCCACATGAATGTGCTGCTCGCCGAAGCCGACATTCCCTACGACCGCCTCATCGAAATGGACGAGATCAATGGGGACTTTCCGCAGACCGACGTCGCCCTGGTCATCGGCGCCAACGACGTGACCAACCCCGCCGCCCGCACCGATCAGTCGAGCCCCATCTTCGGCATGCCCATCCTCGACGTGGACAAGGCTCACACCGTCATGGTCATCAAGCGCAGCATGAACCCGGGCTTCGCCGGCATCGATAACCCGCTGTACTATCTCGAGAACACGCTGATGCTTTTCGGCGATGCGAAGCAGTTCGTGGGCGGGATCGTGCGGGAATTGGCTGGCGGACACTAGATTCTCCAGACGCGACCGCCGGTTTGGTTTTCGTCAAAACCTCGGGGTAGACTTAGCCTTAGAGACCAACAACCATGGCGTCGTCGAACAACGTGATCATCCGGGACCCCGACGTACTCGGAGGCACTCCCGTTTTCCGCGGGACTCGCGTTCCTTTCCAAGCCTTACTCGATTATCTGGAAGGCGGGCAAACCTTGGACGAGTTCCTCGAGGACTTTCCGACCGTGACCCGTGAAGCCGCCGTTCATGCCTTTGAACATGCCAAGTCGCTCGTTGTTCGACGACATTCGTCTTGTTGAGGCAGTCAATCTCGGGCTGGCAGCGGCCGAACGCGGAGACTTCGTAAAGCACGAGGAAGTGGGAAAGAAGGTGAAGCAGATATTGCGCCCTTGATACGGCTGGCGCGACCACTGCAACCCTCCTTCCAAAGTGGTAAATTCTCCTACATCATGCGAAACCTGCTGATCGTGCTTTCCTTCTTCCTGCTCGCTGCTCTTGCTTCCGCTCAATCCCAACCCCAACTCAACCTGATGCCTATGCCTGCCAGCGTTCAGCCGGGCACAGGCCAACTGCCGATCAATCAATCGTTCTCGGTTGCCGTCACCGGGAATCACGATGCTTCGCTGGACCGCGAAGTCCAACGGTTCGTGGCGCAGCTTTCCCGGCAGACCGGATTTCCGTTTCGACCCAAGTCTGGCGTGGCTCCGACGCTGCAAATCCATGCCGATCACGGCCGCGAAGCCGTTCAAAAACTTGGCGAGGATGAATCCTATGAACTGACCGTCGCCGATTCCGGCGCGAAGCTCACGGCACCGACGACGCTGGGCGTCCTGCGCGGACTGCAGACATTCCTGCAACTCGTGCAGATCACTCCGGCCGGATTCGCCGCTCCCTCGGTCACCATCAAAGATCAACCCCGCTTCCCCTGGCGCGGCACGCTCATCGACGTCAGCCGCCACTTCATCCCGATCGACGTGCTGAAGCGCAACCTCGATGGAATGGCCGCGGTAAAGATGAACGTCCTGCACTGGCATCTTTCCGATGACCAGGGCTTCCGCGTCGAGAGCAAGAAGTTTCCCAAGCTGACGCAAATGGGATCGGACGGCATGTTCTACACCCAGGGCGAGATCAGCGAGTTCATCGCCTACGCGCATGATCGCGGCATCCGCGTGATGCCCGAGTTCGACATCCCCGGCCACAGCCAGTCGTGGTTCCTCGGATATCCCGAACTTTCCAGCGGCTCCGGTCCGTACACGCTCGAAGGTGGTGGCATGAATCCGATCATGGATCCCACGCGGGAATCGACTTACAAGTTTCTGGAAAATTTCATTGCGGAAATGGCCAAGCTGTTTCCCGATGCCTACTTCCACATCGGAGGCGACGAGGTCGACGGTAAGCAGTGGGACGCCAACCCGAAGATTCAGGAATTCATCCACGCTCACGGCATGAAAAACAATCAGGACCTGCAGGCCTACTTCAACCAGCGCCTGCAGAAGATCGTGGCCAAGAACCACAAAATCATGGTCGGCTGGGACGAAATCCTGCATCCTGACTTGCCGAAGACGATCATCGTGCATTCCTGGCGCGGCCAACAATCGCTGGCGGCTGCGGCGAAACAGGGCTACAGCGGCCTGCTCTCATTTGGCTACTATCTCGACTTGATGTGGCCGGCGGCGCGGCATTATGCCATCGACCCCATGAGTGATGCCGCGGCAACTCTGACGCCGCAAGAGAAGAGCCTTATCCTCGGTGGCGAGTCTTGCCAGTGGGCGGAGTGGGTCACTCCGGAAAACGTCGATTCGCACATCTGGCCGCGCAACGCGGTGATCGCCGAGCGGCTGTGGTCTCCGCAGGAAGTGAAAGACGTCGCCTCGATGTATGCGCGGATGAATGCCGTGAGTCTCGACCTCGAATGGCTGGGCCTGACTCACCGGTCCGCGCGCTTGCACATGCTGCATCGCATGGCTGGGTCCGCCGACATTTCCGCACTACGCATTCTCGCGGATGTCGTCGAGCCGGTGAAGGATTACAACCGTTGGAGTGACACGAAAGGCCCCATCGACTTCCACGCGCCGCTGACCCGCATGATCGATGCGGTCAGTCCGGAGAGCGACACGGCACGCCACTTCAGCGATCTGGTGCAGACCTTCGCGCAGAGTGGCTACAAAGACCAGGCCGCCGAAGCGCAGATCCGGATGTGGCTCGCTACCTGGCGGGATAACGATGCCCGGCTTCATCCTTTGCTCGACCAAACGTCTCTTCTGCAGGAAGACGCGCCCCTGTCGCAGGATCTGTCTGCGCTGGGCGCGGCCGGCCTGCAGGCGCTCGACTATCTCGACAAAGGCCAACCGGCGCCGGATTCGTGGAAGACGCAGCAACTCGGCCTGATCGAGCAGTCCAAGCAGCCGATGGCTGACATGCTGCTCATGGTGGTTGCACCGGTGCAGCAATTGGTGGAAGCGAGCGCGGGCCAGGCCCCGCACAACTGAGTTGCACCACCCCGACCGAGGCGGCGTCACAGACGCGTTGTCGAGTCTCCGATATAATCCGCCTCGGTCTATTTTCCTTGCCCTTCCTGTATTATCCGCAAGGGCAGACGGAGCCCTATGAAATCAAGACTGAACCACGTTGTTTCCGTCTTCGCCGCCATCCTATTCGCTGCATCTCAACTCTTCGCACAATCCGCCGACAACGTCCATGACAGAGCTGCCGCCCTGGTCCAGCAGATGACTCTGGAGGAGAAGATTGACTACATCGGCGGCACGGGTTTTGCCATCCGCGCCGTGCCCCGGCTCAAGCTGCCGGCGTTTGAAATGTCGGACGGTCCGATAGGAGTCCGCTCCAACTCCGGCTTTCCGTCCACGGTCTACGCCGCTGGCATTGGCCTGGCGGCTTCCTGGAACCCGGCTCTGGCCGAACGAGTGGGCGCGGGAATCGGCAAAGACGCGCGCGCCCGCGGCATTCATTTCATGCTCGGCCCGGGTGTCAACATTTACCGCCAGCCGGTCAATGGACGCAATTTCGAATACTTCGGCGAAGATCCATTCTTAAGCTCCACTATGGCCGTGGGCTACATCACGGGGATGCAGAGCGAGGGGGTGAGCGCGACCATCAAACATTTTCTCGGGAACAACTCCGAGTTTCTCCGTCATGATTCCGACTCCGTCATCGACGAGCGCACGCTGCGCGAAATCTATCTGCCCGCGTTTGAAATGGCCGTGAAACGCGCCCACGTGGGCGCCATCATGGATTCCTACAACTTTACCAACGGCCAGCACATGACCGAGAACAGCTACTTCAATACCGATGTTGCCCGCAGAGACTGGGGCTTCAACGGCGTGATGATGTCGGACTGGGTCGGGACTTACGACGGCGTGGCCGCGGCCAACGGCGGCCTCGATCTCGAGATGCCCAACGGCGCCTTCATGAATGCGAAGAACCTTCTTCCCGCCGTGAAGGATGGCCGCGTCAAGGCCGCAACCATCGACGAAAAGATCACTCACATTCTCGCAACCGCCGCCCGTTTCGGCTGGCTCGATCGCGCTCAGACAGATATATCCTTGTCGAAGTACAGCGCGCCTGACCAGCAGGTGGCGCTCGACGCCGCGCGCGAGAGTCTAGTACTGCTGAAAAATGATGGCAAGATGCTTCCGCTGGACAAAGCCAGCACGAAGTCAGTTCTGGTGGTCGGACCCGACGCCTATCCCGCGCAGATTGTCGGTGGCGGAAGCGCTCGCGCCGCTGCCTTCGCGCCTGTGACCGTGCTGCAAGGCATCAGCAATTTCCTTGGCGCTTCCAGCACCGTTTACTACGAGCGCGGACTGCCTGCTTTGTCCGAGATCGCGCGCTCGACGGAGTTCATGACCGCCTCGCAGAACGGAGAGCGCGGCCTGAAGCTGGAAGTGTTTGACAATCTCGAACTCGCAGGCTCTCCCAAATCAACCCAGACCGTGAATCATATCAACGTGACCGGCATGACTTGGGAGAGTCTCGCCAGCGACTTTGAAGCGGCGCTGGCCCTGTTTGCGTCCCGCAAGAAGCACGAATTGTCCCGCCGTTGGACCGGTTACTACATGGCGGCCGCGGGCGGTCCTTACGAGATCGCTCTGCAAGGCTTTGGCGAAAGAAATGGCAACCGTGTCTACGTAGACGACAAACTCGTGATGGACAACTGGAAGATCGCGAGAGCCCTGCAGCCCCACGTTACGCTGGAGTTTGCGGCCGGTCCGCACAAGGTTGTGGTCGAGGACTTTCAGAACTCTCCCATCGGAGGCACAACGCGCGTCGCCATCGCCGACCAGCGCAAGCTCGTAAGCGAGGCGGCCAAGGCTCTGGCCGCCAAAGCCGACATGGTGGTCATCGCCGCCGGCTTCGATCCTGACAGCGAATCGGAAGGCGCCGACCGCACTTTCGATCTACCCTTCGGCCAGGAAGAACTGATCCGCGAACTCTCGGCCGCGAACCGCAAAACGATCGTCGCTGTCACCTCGGGCGGAAACGTCGATCCCGGAAACTGGCTCGATCATGTTCCCGCCTACGTGGAGATGTGGTATCCCGGAGAGCAGGGTGGCACGGCCCTCGCCGAGATTCTCTTTGGTGCGGTGAATCCCTCGGGCCACCTTCCGGCCACGTTTGAACGCCGCCGCGAAGACAATCCGTCCTTCGCGAACTACTATCCTGAGGGCGACACCAAGCGCGTCGTCTACAAAGAGGGCGTTTTCGTCGGCTACCGCGGCTACGAGCACAATGGCGTGAAGCCGCAGTTCCCGTTCGGCTACGGCCTCTCCTATACGACATTCAAGTATGCGAACCTGTCGGTTGTTCCCGCGACTGGCGCTCCTGATGCTGTCTACACCGTTTCCTTTGACCTCACCAATAGCGGAGACCGTGCCGGAGCGGAAGTCGCACAGGTGTACGTGGCGGACGATCATTCGAAGATCGCCCGGCCTGCAAAGGAGTTGAAGGGCTTCGCCAAGATCATGCTCCGGCCCGGAGAGACGAAGCACGTCTCCATCAATCTCGACGCCCGCGCCTTCGCTTATTTCGATCCCGCGGCGAAGCAGTGGCACATCACCCCAGGAACGTTCGGCATTCTCGTCGGACGCTCATCGGAGGAGATTGTCTTGAAGGGCTCCGTGGCGGTGCCGGAAGCGATCGCCAACACGAAGATGTAGAGCAGTGTGTTCTGCAGAAAACAAGCCCTGACGAGGCGCGCTTCCAGAAGCCAACCGCAAACGCCGTCTCGCCAGGACCCTTATTCAATCCCTGCAGGCTCTATGGCGTGAACTTATAGATCGCGCCGTCGTTGCCGCTGCCTCCGTGGACGGTCGCTCCGTAGAAGTTCCCCGCAGAATCACTGACCATTCCGTTGTAAGCGAAGCCCGGATTTGGAGTGCCCGGGAAGCGATAAGCCACGGTCTCGGTCCACTTACCGGTTGCGCCGCGGGACATTTTGAAGATGACGCCGCAGCCGCACGCCGCCGCGCCGCCTTCACTCGTGGTTCCGTACAGATTGCCTGCCGCATCCGCAACCAGGCTGCTGATGGGACTGGCTCCGTCGGCGCCCCCTTTGAAGCTATACAGCACGCTCTCGGTCCACGTTCCATTGGTGTGCGTGAGCTTGTAGACCGTGCCCAGGTCATTGACTCCGGCGTAGTACGTCGTGCCGTACAGATTTCCCTGCTTGTCGAAAATCAAGCCACCGTAGGGCAAAGCTGCATCGGGCGAGTCCTTGAAGGCGTAGAGGGTCGTGAACAGCCATTTCCCCTGATTGGGGTGCATCTCGAACACGGTGCCGAAACCGTTCACGCCGCCCACGGTGCATACGCCGTAGAGATTGCCCGCAGGATCAATCAAGAGCCGGCTGGCCGATCCGCCGCTGCCATCGCTGCCGCCGGTGAAGGTATGGATCACGCGCAGCTTCCAGTTGCCCGTCGCATCCGATCTCAGTTGATAGACGACGCCCACCCCGTTGGCCCCGCCCGTGGGAGTCGTGCCATAGACATTGCCGTGCTTGTCGATCGCCACCGGACTGCCCGGCCCCGACCCGTCGCTGCCAGTGAAAGTGTGAATCACGCTTTGGGTCCAGGTTCCTCCCGAGTTCGTGAGCTTGAAAACCACGCCGCAGCCGCCCTCGCACGATCCGCCGCCACCCGTGACCGCCGTGCCGTAAAGATTGCCCTGCGCGTCGAGCGTGACGCCCTTGTAAGGTTCTCCTCCATCGGCACCACCCGTGAAGTCGTAAAGCACGGTGTGGACGCCCGCCGGGGTGACTTGGAAGACTGTGCCACCACCGAACATTCCGCCTTGCACCGACGTGCCGTAAAAATTGCCCGCACTATCCATCACCAACTCTGTGTCGGTGTACTCGCCGTCGCCGTTGCCGGCGAAGCTGTACACCAATTTTGTCGTGCTCGCCCAGGCGGTCGTGGCCAGCACTATGGCCGCTCCACAAATGGCCAGGATTCTGTTCGCAGAACGCAAGACAGGCTTGCTCCCCATATCCCCCTCCAGAATAAGATCTACTTGGATTGAAAACAGGCTACGTCACCGGTAGCGGGGTAAAACTTTAGCACTGAAACCCGGCAAAAGCACGTGTTGCGCAAACGGCGTAAAAATGATATCATGATATCATCTAAGGAAGGTAGCTAAGGGGATGGCACAGTTTGTAGTCCGTAACATTGAAGACGGTGTGAAGGCCCGCCTGCAACGCCGCGCCCGGCGCAATGGACGGAGCATGGAAGAGGAAGTACGCGACATCCTCCGTAGCGCCGTGAATGAGGCGGACCCTCCCGCTGGCGGACTGGGAACGGAAATCGCGGCGCTGTTCGCCGGGACCGGTATCGATTTCGAGGTGCCTGAACTGCGTGGCCATCGCATCAAGCCGGCGTCGTTTGACGAATAGTGTTTGAGCGATGATCATTCTCGACACCAACGTGCTGTCGGCGCTCATGCACTCCATTCCCGACGCCAGAGTCGTAGCATGGCTCGATCACCAGCCGCGGACGTCGATTTGGACAACTTCCATCACGATTCTTGAAGTCAGGTTCGGATTGCAGATAATGCCCACGGGGAAGAAGCGGACCACGCTGCTGCAGGCGTTCGAACTGGTACTTGGCAAGATGGATCATCGTATCGCTGCTTTCGATGAGGCTGCTGCACAAGAGGCGGCGGATCTCATGGCAACTCGGCAAAAGAAGGGTCGGCCCGGGGACCTGCGCGACACCATGATTGCGGGTATTGTGATCGCCCGGCACGCCACCCTGGCCACTCGCAACCTAGGGCACTTCAGTGATATTGCTTCGACTGTCGTGGACCCCTGGGCCGCATAAATGGAGGTGCGGCATGGTATTCTATTAACTCCAGCTGCGCACCGTCTTGGCGGAATTCCCCGCAGTTCCTGAAGAAGTTACATAGAAACCATGCTCTCAGTCAGCAATGTGTCCATGCGCTACGGCGCCAAAATACTGTTCGATGAAGTCTCCACGGCGTTTACGCCGGGCAAGCGCTATGGCCTGACCGGGCCCAACGGCGCCGGGAAGTCCACGTTCATGAAGTTGCTCAGCGGCGAATTGGAGCCGCAAAAAGGCACCGTCGTCCGTCCCCGCAAGCTCGGAGTGCTGAGCCAGGATCAGTTCGCCTTCGACGCCTACTCCGCGATCGACACCGTCATCATGGGCAACAAGCGCCTTTGGGCGGCCATGCAAGAGCGCGACGCCATCTACGAGAAGGCGGAGATCACCGACGCCGACGGCATGAAGCTCGGCGAACTCGAAGGCATCGTCGGCGAAGAAGACGGCTACACCGCCGAGAGCGACGCTGCCATTCTGCTGCAAGGCCTCGACATTGCAGATGAGTTACACGCCCGCAAGATGGGCGAGTTGCAGGGCGGACAGAAAGTCCGCGTCCTGCTGGCGCAGGCCCTGTTCGGGCATCCGCAGGCTCTGCTGCTCGACGAGCCCACGAACCACCTCGACCTGGATTCGATCCACTGGCTGCAGGGATTTCTGAACGTCTACGACGGCGTGGTGATCGCCATCTCGCACGACCGCCACTTTCTCAACAGCATTTGCACGCACATCGCCGACATCGATTACCAAACCATCATCACCTACACCGGCAGCTACGACGACATGGTTGTGGCCAAGACCCAGGTGCGCTCGCAGATCGAGTCGCAAAATGCTCAGCGCGAAAAGAAGATCTCGCAGTTGAACGAGTTCATTGCGCGTTTCGCAGCGGGCACGCGGTCGAGCCAGGTGCAGTCGCGCCGCAAAGAAGTCGAGCGCCTACAAGTGACGGAACTCGCCAAGTCCAACATCCAGCGCCCATTCATCAAGTTCGAGCAGAAGCGTCCCTCGGGCAAGCACATTCTCGAAATCGAGCACCTGGGTAAGGCGTACGGCGACAAGCAGGTCATTAAGAACTTCACGGCCAGCATCACCCGCGGCGAGAGGATCGCGCTCATGGGACGCAACGGTGCCGGGAAGACCACGCTGCTGAATGCCCTGCTGGCCAATTCTCCGACTACCCCGGAAGCCGAACTACGCAAGACCAGCGGTTACGAGGGACCCTTCCTCGACTCCGGCAAGGTTATCTGGGGACACGAAGCCTCGATTGGCTACTTCGCGCAAGATCACCGCAGCCTGATCGCGGGCGGCATGACCGCGATTGACTGGCTGCATCAGTGGGACGGCGCGGCCGTCACCGAGGAGCTGCGTGGAATTCTGGGCCAGATGCTGTTTGCCCGCGAAGAGGCCACGAAGTCTACCAGCGTCCTCTCCGGCGGCGAAGCGGCGCGGCTGCTGTTCTGCAAACTCATGCTGCAAAAGCCGAATGTGCTGGTGCTCGACGAACCCACGAACCACCTGGATCTGGAGGCCATCAACGCTCTGAACATCTCCTTGCAGCGCTATCATGGGACGGTTTTCCTGGTCACCCACGATCATGATTTGATCGACGAGGTCGCCACCCGCATCTGGCACTTCGAGAGCGACCACAAGATCACCGACTTCAAGGGCACCTACGAGGACTACCAGGCAGCAGTCGTCGCAGTCTAGGGCGTCCAGAGAGCGACACGAGAGCCGGGATGACGCGGAACAGCGCAGTTGCACCATTTCCGCTGCATGTAAATCAACCAGGTTCTCCACAGATCTGCACAGCATTTGTAGTTGCGTTTGCTGCCGCAAGTTGAAGATAATGGCGGCGAGCCTTAGTTGTGGGGTCGTTGCGTATCACTGTGTATAGTCGAGTTGATTTACTCAGGATTCTTCATGTAACACCGCGCCAGTTAGCCAACTGGGAGCGGGCCGGACTGGTAGTGTCCGCGGAAGCCTATTCTTTTTCGGATCTCCTGGAAGTCAAGAAGGTCCGCGACCTGTGCGCCATGAGCGTGCGTCCGGCGGTGATTCGCCAGTCGCTCGATGCCATGCGCAAGCAGGCTTCGGGCGTGGAGAAGCCGCTGCTCGAGGCTGGCGCCTGTTCCACAGGGAACCACCGCGTGGCATTCCGCCATCAGGGCAAACTGCTGGAGCCGATCGCAGGTCAGTTCCTGATGGATTTTTCCGAGCGCGAGAACGTATTGACCAGCACGCCGGTGCCAAAGTCTGAGCCCAGTCCCCGCGAGAGCGAGGTTACGGCCTGGTTTGCACGGGGCATCGCGCTGGAGGAAGATCCCGGCACCCAGTCCGACGCCGTTGCCGCTTACCATCAGGTGCTCGAAATCGAGCCAGCTCACGCTGCGGCACACATCAATCTGGGCACCCTCTACTACAACCGCCAGGATTTCTCCCTCGCGGAAAGACATTACCGCCAGGCGGTTGAAGCCGACCCGCGCTACTCCCTCGCTTACTTCGACCTCGGCAATGTGCTCGACGAGACCGGTCGGGTGCAGGAAGCGATTCAGACCTACAAGACAGCGCTGCAACTCGCTCCGACCTACGCCGACGCGCACTACAATCTTGCGCTGGCCTATGAAAAGATCCGCGAGCCCCGCAAGGCGCTCAAACACTGGCAGGCCTACGTCAAGCTCGACACTTCAGGCCCCTGGTCGGTACACGCCCGCAGCCAGATCAAGCGCATCCTGCAAGCGGACGGCCTGAAATTGGTTCATTCCCGCCGCGCTTAGGCGCAGCGTTTCTGCGATCCCACACGCTTTACGCTACGCGTACTTGCTGAGCGCGGAGAAGCGCTGCATATTCCGCGACCGAGCGCAGCGGGATCCCGTACTCCGCGGCCAATGCACTCGCACTGCTGATGGCATCTCCCTGGGCGTACCCGAGCATCAGCGCCGCGAAGCTCTTCTGCAACGGATCGCTCGAACCATGCTGTTCCTGGATTGCCTGCGCAGGCAGAAAATCCAGCTGTACCTTCCTGCCGAGCGCCTGCTCAAAGATGTGCACAGCGTCCAGTTGCGACAGCGCCTCTGGACCGCCCATTTCCAGGATGGTGTTCTTGTCTGCGTGCTCTTTGGTCGCGGCTGCCACCGCGAAGTCCGCCACGTCAAAGGCCGAGATATAGCTGACCTTGGCTTCGCCGGATCCATAGATGCGGGCCGAACCATTCCCGGGATCAAATCCGAGCGCAGGACTGAGCCACACTTCCATGAAATAAGACGGACGCAGAATCACGGCCTGCATGGGCCCTTGCAGCAAACGGTTCTCGCAACCGCGCTTCGCAGTCTCCAGCGGGGAATCTTCGCGGATGTTGCCCGAGTACGACACGTACACGAACTTCTTCACACCGGCGCCCTCGGCAGCTGCGATCAGCGCCAGATTTCCGTCATGGTCGACTCGCCGCAGGCCGTCGTTGGCTCCGGACGGCATGGAAGTGACGGTCGAGACGACCGTGTCCATGCCCTGGCAGGCTGCGGCCAGGGTTTCGGGCAAGGTCAAGTCGCCGTTCACAATTTCAATTCCCGCATCTTGCAGGCGCTTGGCCTTGGGATGCGCCGCGCCGCCGCGGACCAGCGCCCGAGTTTGGAATTTGCGTTGTGCGAGCCGCAGCGCAACTTCACCCCCAACAAAACCGGTCGATCCGGCAACCAGGATAGGCATGGAATCCTCCTCAGAAGGTGGAACGAGAGTGCTTGTGATTTCAAAGTCCGATGGACTTGGTCGATGACCATCGGTGCGATGGTCGGGTGCACCTTACGCTGTGGAATGTAGGCCCAAGGCGATGCCCTGTCAATACCGCTTGTCGCGTCGGTCGTGGATCAGTTTGACACGGGAAGAGAAAAACCATGAACCACGAAGGACACGAAGTGTCACGAAGGGCGTGATTTGTAGGTGTTTCCTTCGTATGACTTCGTGTCCTTCGTGGTAAAAGTCGTCAAATTGAGACACTACCGTCGCGTCCTGCAAGTCGGTGCCGGGGGCGGCGGAGTGCTAAAATTATCGGTTTGCCATCTCTGTACTCGAAGGTGTTCCCATGCCCGAGACCACGCTGCAAGCCGCCCCGCCCACTCCTCTGACCACGCTCACCGAAGACGAAATTCTTTTCCGCGACAACATCCGCCAGTTTGCCGACGAGAAGATCCGTCCGCTGGTGAAGGAGATGGACGAGAAAGCCGTCTTCGACAAAGATCTCATCCACGATTTCTTCCAGCTGGGCCTGATGGGCATCGAGATTCCGGAGCAGTACGGTGGAGGCGGCGCCAAGTTCTTCGAAGCGATTCTGGCCGTGGAGGAACTCTCCCGCGTGGACGCTTCCTCCGGCGTCATCGTCGACGTGCAGAACACGCTGGTCAACAACGCCCTGTTGCGCTGGGGCAACGAAGAGCAGAAGAAGCGCTTCCTGCCCAGGATGGCCACCGAGACGGCAGGCGCCTATGCCCTCAGTGAAGCGGGCTCAGGCTCGGACGCTTTTGCCTTGCAGACCCGCGCCCAGCTCAAAGGCAGCGAGTACGTACTCACCGGCCGCAAGCTGTGGATTACCAACGCCAAGGAGGCGGGATTGTTTGTGCTCTTCGCCACACTCGATCCCAGCGCCGGATACAAGGGCATCACGGCATTTCTGGTCGAGAAAGACTTCCCCGGATTCACGGTCGGCAAGAAGGAAGACAAGCTCGGCATCCGGGCGTCGTCCACCTGCGAACTGATTCTGGAAGACTGCCGCGTGCCCAAGGAGAACGTGCTGGGCGAGCCCGGCAAGGGCTACAAGATCGCCATCGAGACCTTGAACGAAGGCCGCATCGGCATCGGGGCGCAGATGATTGGCCTGGCCCGCGGCGCCTGGGAATTCGCCTGCAAGTACGCCGTCGAGCGCCAACAGTTCGGCAAAGCCATCGCCGAGTTCCAGGGCATCCAGTTCCAGATCGCCCAAATGGCCACCGAGATTGAGGCCGCGCGCCTCATGGTCTACAACTGCGCCCGCATGAAGGACGCCGGGGTGAACTTCGTCAAGGAAGCCGCCATGACCAAGCTGTTCGCCTCCCAGGTGGCCGAGCGAGTGACGTCGCTAGCCATTGAGATCTACGGCGGGTACGGATTTACCAAGGACTATCCCGTCGAGAAGTACTGGCGCGACGCCAAGATCGGCAAGATCTACGAGGGCACGTCGAACATGCAACTGGCGACCATCGCCAAGCTGGTGTTGGGCAAGTAATGTACCGGGCAAAGCGAATGCCCGCGACGGCCGATCCTAGTTCGCAGTGAAATGGAGTCCGACGGTCTCCTTGGATTCAGCGCCAGGGGACCCGGGGTAACCAAGGCCATCTGCAAAAAGTCATGTTCCTGCAGGGGCCCGTGCCCCCGCGAAAGCGTTCTGAAGGAGCAAGTTGCACGCGGGAGGGCGCGCCTCCAACCAATCCCGCTTACTCATAATGTGCATTGAGTTGCACATCCCTCCCCCCTCCCCTCCCAATTGGGGACCGATAACCGTCCTGATATCAGCCGTTTAACCAGATGTCGCCTATTGGCTCCCTGGATGCAATTCCATAGGTGCCTGTGAGCTATGGGCGAACACCGGGGTGCCATTTGACGACTCTATTCGGGACCGACGCCGTACCCACCGTATCTGCGATCGACGCTCCCGCTGCTCCCAAGAAGCACGGCTGGTTGCCGCTGTTGACCGTTCTGTTTCTGATCTCCTATGGTCTGATGACCATGCTGATTGTGGAGCAGGGGCAGACCATTGAATCGCAGCGCGCCCTGATTCGCGCACTCTTCCGCGACAGCGCCGAATTATCTGCCGTGAAGATGAAGGCCGCGCAGGACAGCGCCCAGTCATCTTCGGCTAAGACCCAGACTCCAGTGACCCAGAACCCGTCATCCCAGAACCCATCGACCCATAACCCGTCAACCCAGGCTCCAACCAGTCAGGCCCCGTCTTCCCAGGCAGGACCGCAACATGGTGCGCAGAGTCAGTCAGCCAAGCAGAAGCCAGACATCCGGATGCCGTCGAAGCCGGCGTCCGATCTGGTGGACGACGTCCGGACCCTGATCACGATATGAAGATCACGCTCCAGGAATACGATTTGAGAAACTAGAGATTCGCAAACCTGAACATTGCAGCACTTTGGTTCTGTAGGTAAGCAGTAGCAAGCGGAAAGTCGGAAAAGAGTGAAGGTCCTGACCCTAGCCTTGTTGTTCAGTCTCCCGGTTACCCCGTGGGCCCCGCAAAAGCCCCTGCGGCAGCCTTCCACCCAGATCACCCAACACTCCAAGGGCGGACGCTGGTACTTCGCCGCCACCGGCCATGCCGTCTACTGCTACGGTCCAGTAATGACCCTGCCCCGCGCCAACGGCGACCTGCAGAAAGTTGCCACCTTCTGCCGCGACGGCAGCGCGGTCGTCCCGCTCAAAGACTAGAAGTTATCTCATAGACACCTGTTCGGGGTATTTGGTCCTGTCTACAACTATTCTCCGATTAGTGTTCTCGAAGGTCTAGCAGTTTGCTGAAAAACTCGGTTTTGGGTGGCGCAGCGCCTTCAGCGCTGCGATAAAGCCTTTCTTTGTCTTCGAGGGCTTCAGCCCCTGAGGCCTCCCGACCGAGTTTTTCAGCAAACTGCTAGACTCAGTCTCATGTCCAACGCGCCGTCTCCTTCCCGAGCGTCCATCGGTCCCGCGAATGGAATTTCCGACTCGACGGCCGGAGTACTCGCCCCACCGCCGCTCATTTACCTCGTTCCTCTGGCCGCCGGGTTCCTCTTCCGGCATTGGTATCCTGTCGCCATTGTCGGGCACCGTGTGGCCGCCCCTCTTGGGATCGCCTGTCTGGTGCTGGGTTTGGCAACCCACCTATCGGCCATCCTGGCGCTGCGCCGGGCCCAAACGAGCCCGAAACCCTGGCGCCCGACTACAGCCGTCGTCACAACGGGTCCATACCGGTTCACCAGAAACCCCATCTATGTGAGTTTCTCGTTGGTGTACATCGGCGTCGCGCTTTGGGGCAATACGCTCTGGCCGTTCCTCCTTCTTCCTTTAGTCTTCCTTGTGATGCAACTCGGCGTCATTGCTCGGGAGGAGGTCTATCTCGAGCGCATTTTCGGGGACGAGTACCGGGAGTACAGGCGGCGCGTCCAGCGCTGGCTCTGACAACCGTTCGGGGATGTGGGCGCGGGGCAGAACAAATGTTCTTTGGGTTCTCACTTAACGGGAGGTATCACGATCATGGGAGACGAGAAGCGTCGATTGATTTGGCACGGCATGTTCTTGTTTTTCCTCGGCCTCCTCACGGGCTTCGTTGAACAGAAGTTCAGCAACCCGCGCATGGGGCTCGCCGCGCACTTAGAGGGCGTGATGAACGGGACCTTCCTCATCGCCTTGGGAGCCGTATGGACGGAAGTGAGACTGTCTTCGCGACCTAAGGGGGCGGCGTACTGGACAGCGCTCTACGGCGCATACGTGAACTGGATTGTAACCACGCTGGCCGCGGTCTTAGGAGCCTCGAGTCTTTCTCCCATTACCGGGGCCGGGCACAACGCTGCGCCTTGGCAGGAAGCTCTGGTGAAGTTCGGTTTCCTTTCCGTCGGCGTCGCCATAGTTCTCAGCTCAGTCCTCATCCTCTGGGGTCTTCGCCGCCGGGCCGTGTCGTGATTGTCGAAGAATCTTGCACCCAGCCTCGCCGGTGAGTCTGCGTCCTGCACGGCACCAGGAGCATCCAATCTCCACACGTAGGACAAAGAGCGGATCACCCTGCCCTCCCAGGCACGATCCTCGACACCGGAGATCAAATGTCCATTCGACCCGTCAAGCGGCTCATCAAGTCCAAGCCCACGCTGGAAGGCGCCGGAGTGCATCTCCGCCGCGCTTTCGGCTTCGGCAATACCAACGACTTCGATCCCTTCCTTCTCCTCGACGACTTTCGCAACGACGTTCCCGAGGACTATCTGGCTGGATTTCCGTGGCACCCGCACCGCGGCATTGAGACCATCACCTATGTCCTCGCCGGAACCGTCGAACATGGCGACAGCATGGGCAACCACGGCGCCATCGCTGCCGGCGACGTCCAGTGGATGACCGCCGGCAGCGGCATCATCCACCAGGAGATGCCCAAGGGCGACCCGACGGGCCGCATGCATGGCTTCCAACTTTGGGCGAACCTCCCGTCGTCGCTCAAGATGACTGCGCCACGTTACCAGGAAGTGAAGACCGCCGACATTCCTCAGGTCACCGACGACGACGGCACCCACGTTCGCATCGTCTGCGGAAATTTCTGGGGCAAGTCTGGCCCCGTCGACGGAATCGCCGCCGACCCCATCTACCTCGACGTGTCGGTGCCTCCGGGCAAGCGGAAAACGCTCCCCGTCGAGACCACCCGCCACGCCTTCGCCTACGTTTTCGCCGGAGACGGAAAATTCTGTAATGCTTCAGGCCCCCTCGCAGTACCGACCGAAGGTGTCGGATGGGCCGACACCAAGCCTCCCGCCGACGCGGAGAACCGCTCGCTCGTCGTCTTTGATCGCGGCGATGAAGTCGCCGTGCAAGCGGGCGAAGATGGCATCCGTTTCCTCCTGGTCTCCGGCAAGCCGCTCGAAGAGCCGGTCGCGTGGTACGGTCCCATCGTCATGAACACCCAGGAACAACTCCAGCAGGCATTCCAGGAACTGGAGCAGGGAACGTTCCTGAAGAAGTAGCGCGTATCAGTTGACTACCACGAGACGCTGAGAACTTCGATTTCCTTCGTGGACCTTCGTGTCCTTCGTGGTTATGATGTTCCGTCACTTGCCCCATGCCCGAACTCCCCGAAGTCGAAACCATTGCCCGCGGCCTCGCTAAACGGGTCACGGGAGACGTGGTCGACTCCGTCTGG
>JADGNP010000221.1 GCA_017883425.1 Candidatus Sulfotelmatobacter sp.
TGCGGCTTTCGCCAGATTCACGTCATCTTCCAGCCCCACCGCTATACCCGCACCCGCGACCTGATGGAAGAATTCACCACTGCCTTCGACGATGCCGATTCGCTGTTCGTGCTCGACATCTACGCCGCGAGCGAGAGGCCCATCGAAGGCATCACGGGCGAAATCCTGGCGCAACGGATTCGCGAGAAAACAGGGAAGAGCGTCCAATATGTGAGTTCCTTTGCCGAAGCCGTAGATTCCGCCGCGGCCGCCGCGCAGGACGGCGACATGATCCTGACCCTGGGCGCGGGCAGCGTCTCGCAGTTCGGGCCCATGATCGTGGAGAAACTCAAGGCGAACGCCCCCCCCACCTCACTCCCGGATCATGCCTGATGCCATGGGCAGACTTCTCGTACTGCTGGATCTAAGCTGTGAGACGGGCCTCAGGCCCTGGAGCAACTACGATTTCGTCAGCCACCTGGCCCGGAGAGACAGCCGGCTTGATGGGGTAAACAACAATGCTCGAATACACCAGGAGCAAGGTCGCCGCGGGGACCAGAGCGCTCAACGATAGGTCCAGCAGCGGATTTCTTATCTGCGTTATCAGGTAGTCCGGGAACACGGTCCCAATTGCCAGAGTGAGGAATGCCAGCGAAGCCCAGTGGAGCACCGCTGATTTGCCGGTTCCAAACCGGGATCGCATCCACAGATACAGCAACGGCAAGACCGCTACAAGGTAGTGGTGCCGGAAACTTTCTGGCGAAATCAACAGTATGACCAGCGCCATAACCACCAGTTCATAAACCAGATCTGTGGCAGCTTTGTTCTTTTTCCAGAAATAGAGAAGTGTGCCGCCATATAACGCGAAACTAAGTCCTTTGTTAAACCAGCACAACGCCATGGGAATGGCAGGCAGGTTTGCGGTTTCCAGCGGCACCGTGTGCAGGTAAATGTTTACCACAAGGGTGGGAAGGGATTTACTTGCGAAATAGGGTACGCCGCACGAAATGACCGGCAACACGTTCCGTGCCCAGAGCAGATGATTCTGCCATCCCAGATGCCATATCCCAATCCCCAGGAACGCTCCCACCCAGAATATATAGGCCGCAAGCCAGCGCCATTGGCGACGAATCAAGAACACCGCACATACCATGGCAGGGTTCACCTTCAGCATGGTCGCAAGCGCGAAGCTCAGAGCGGACGACACTGGCTGCTGCTTGTGAACGAAATACGCCCCCAAACTCCAAAGCAGAAGCGACAGTGCATCTATCTGGCCTTGGTAGAGAGTTTCGGTGAACGGGAAAAACGAAAAAGCGACGCCGGCGCTCGCCATCAGCGCAATTGGCCAGGACGACTCCGCCTCTAACAACTGGAGAATGAAATAAAGCGCCACGATCAACATGCTCATGCTGGCCAGCCGCCAAAGCAAAAGAGACAACCCGGGCGACAGCAGAGCAAGCGGTTCCATCATGATTGCGGTGAAAGGAGGCGCCATAAACCGATCGGTCGCCTTAAACCCGCTGGCTTTTGCGGTCTGGCCCCACGGCGTTTCTGGGTCTACGCGGTCGAGCAGGTTTCTTGCGCTCGGCTTTTCTTCACCGCGAGTTGGGTAGTACAACCGCCGGTCGCCGGCCTGGCGAGCGACCTTTCCGGCTGTGTAGTAAATACTGAAATCCCCTCCTACCGTACTGCTTTCTCCTGTTGGCACACGGAATTTGGCCCACTGCCGTCCGGCAGTCGTGGTTAAGAGAATCAGCAGAACAGTCGAACATGACAAGAACATCCAGAGCTTATTCGGAGTTTTCGGACTGAGGACAATGCTTAACTGCACGACCGCAACCTTTGATCGAGCAATTTTACTCCAGAACGGGCGGCATGCCTCAAAGAAAACTAGGAGCACTCTGCTGGCGACAGGGCGTCGCCTGCTTATGCGTTTTACCGTAGCGGGGGAATGCTCAGCCAGAGAGGTCTTCTCCAAATAGGCGGAACCAGACCAACGTCTTCGCCGTATCTTCCATTGCTAACGAATGTGAATGGTCCTCGTCTATCAGCCAGAAGGGGATAAGGCGATGAGAATGACACAAGCATGGGGATGGTTGACAGCCGGAGTGCTGGCCGCCGGGTTGAACGCCAGCTACCACGATGGCGGACTGCAGTGGGCACACCAGGTGGCGGATCAGGTCGAGCACGGCTCGGCCGCGGTGCTGGCTTTGGCCTCTGGACGGGCCGATCAGTTCCTCGCTGAGGCGCAGCTGTTCACGACGCGAAATGAGGACGCTTCCTGCCGGTTGGCCACCACGCTGACGCGGGTCCAGACCAGGATCGAGCGATCCGAGACGGGATTTGATGTTATGTCGGCCCGCGAAGAGGCGCAGTTGGCGAGGTTGGAGGCGAATCGGGCACGGATGGAAGCCCAGATCGAAGCCCAGACCGCCCATTTCCGGATGGCGACAGCGAATTTTGCTCCACTCGCCCTTAAGGCGATACCGGCTCCTGTGGTTTGTCCCCGGGTTCGCGTGAACATTCCGCGACTACCGATGATGAAAATGCGGGCGGTTCCGCAGAGTCACATCGAAATAGCGGGCATGGGTCCGGTCTAACCAGCCGACATCAAGCTCTTCCTCCTAGCCTTTGCCTCCCCGGCAGAGATGGGGCGCGGAAAACAAGCCGCGCCCCGCTTTTTCCCTTTCCGCTGTCATTCCGAGGAGCCGCAGGCGACGAGGAATCTGCTTCTTCTCGACCCCCGGCAAACAGCAGATTCCTCCGCCTTCGCTGCGCTCAGCGTCGGAATGACAAAATCCGGTAGTGGTGCAGCTTCAGAATCTCGGCTACCTTCTCCTTTGCGGACTTCGCGGGTTTTCTTTGCGAGCTTTGCGGTAAAAGATTTTAAACCGCAAAGCACGCTAAGGATTCGCAAAGGGCGCAAAGAAGTTATGGGAGAAACGCAAACTGCACCATTACCCGTCGAAGGGGCGGCGTGCTTCGCGACGGCGCATTGTTTAGAATCAATGCAGGGACCTTTTTACTCCCCGACATCGTACTTATCTTCGAATGCCTTGAATCGGATGGTTTGAAATTATGAAACTGATGCGGCCTTTGATCTTCGCGCTGGCCATTGCCGGCGGATTCTTCTACTTCACGACCTGGCGTTCGAACTCGCAGGCGGGCGGATTGCATCCCTCGAACTGGCTGAGCCATCCGGCGCAGGTGGAGATCACCGAGGCCGCGCCCAACGAGTCGCTTGATGGCGAAGAGCAGAACAACATTGCCGTCTACAAGAAGAATATTCCGTCGGTGGTGAATGTCACTTCGCGCGCCATGACCTTCGACTTCTTCTACGGCCTGGTGCCGCAGGAAGGGCAGGGCTCGGGATTCGTGATCGACAAAGAGGGGCACATCCTGACCAACTATCACGTGATCGCCGAGGCGCGGCAGGTGGAAGTCACCATGCACAACCGCAAGAAGTACAAAGCGACCGTGGTGGGCACGGATCCGGCGCACGATCTGGCGGTGATCCTGATTAAGGCGCCAGACCTGGTTCCGGCTGTGCTGGGCGATTCGAAGAATTTGCAGGTGGGACAGAAAGTGTATGCCATTGGCAATCCGTTTGGTTTGGCAGGAACGATGACGCGCGGAATCGTGAGTTCGATCCGCCCGGTGCGCGAGCCGAACGGCGCGTGGATTGACGAAGCCATTCAGACCGATGCGGCCATCAATCCCGGCAACTCCGGCGGGCCGCTGATGAACTGGCACGGCGAGGTCATCGGCATCAATACCATGATTCTTTCCAATGTCGGCCAGAATGCGGGCATTGGTTTTGCCATTCCCATCAATACCGCGAAGGCGGTGCTGAACGATCTGATGACGCTGGGCCGGGTGCGGCGTCCGGCGCTGGGCGTGCGCACGATTCCCATCAGTACCGAACTGGCGGACGAAATCGGTCTGCCCGTCGACTACGGACTGCTGATTATCCAGGTCACGCCGGGCGGGTCCGCCGATCAAGCCGGGCTTCACGCCGGCACGGAGCGGGCCTACCTGGGGAATACTCCCATCATGCTGGGTGGCGACCTGATCGTGGCCATCGACAATCAAAAGGTGCAAGACGAGCAGGACCTTTCGCAGATGATGAACAACCACCGCGCCGGAGATACGGTGAAGGTGACCATCTACCGCAACAAGAAGAAGATGGACGTGAGCGTCGCGCTGGGAGAGGCGCGGCAGCAGGTGTGAGAAGAGCTGCTGTCAGCTCTCAGCTCTCAGCTGTCAGCTTTCGGATCAGCACTATTCCGCGAGTTGGATGCCGACGGCGGCATACACGTCTCCGCTGCTGTAGAGAGTGCCATTCTTCAGGCCCGCGGCTGAGGTCTGACGTGCGAGATTCAGAACTCGTAGCGCAGTGACAGCGTGGCCGAGTTGGCCTGAAAATCGCGCGCGAGCAGCGGCGCCGGCAAGAACTTCTCGTTGTAATCGTAGTATCCCCAGGCGGTTCTCCAAGTAAGCCCTTTGGCCAGATTCACGTCGAGCGAGGCCGAGGGTTTGTGGTAGTTGAATCCGAGCGAAGTGAGGATCGTAGGATCAGCCAGAGTCGGCGTGGAACCGCTGGTGCTGGTCAGGTTGTAGCCGACGTTGGCAGTCACGCGCGGCGCCGGCTTGAACATGAAGTTGGTGTATCCGAATTGAACTTTGTTGCTGTAAAGCGACACCGCCGAGAAATAGGGCGCTCCCGCACTGCACAGAGTTGAGTTTGTGGGGGGAGTGGAGGTGAGCACGTAACAGATGTTGGTGGTGGAGTAGACGTCGTCGTAGTTGTAGCCGAATTCGAAGCCGAACCGCGGTTTGGGATTGAGGGAAGCGGTGAATCCGTAGTTGCGGTTGTGTTCGCGATGCAGGATTTCGGGTACGTTATCGCGGCTTTCGAGCACATTCACGGTTCCGGAGATGTCGAGCCAGGGCCTCGGCTTATAGTTCACGCGTCCCTTGTAGTGCTGCAGGTTGCGCGGGGAAATGCGCGTGGGCGCGTTGTCGGCCGAGAATAGCTCAAGATCGAACGAGGTGCGGAACTTGTCGGTGGGCCGCGCCGAGAAGCCTGCCAGCAGCGAATGGGCGTGAATGTCGATCACTTCGTTCGAGATGTCCGACGTCGTGGTCTGGCAGCTGCCGTCGGTCAGAATGGTGGTGCATCCTCCGCGCGTTGCCAGCGATGGATACCAGGTGAGATCGGCGAAGTCGACCTGGTTGTTGGTGATCGCACGCGTTTCGTAGCGGTATCCGACATGTCCGCTGAGGCGGCGCGTGAAATCGTATTCCAGTTCAAACGTGTTCAGCTTGGAGTTCTGGCCGAGAAAGTCCCAGCGATGGTCTTGAGTGATGTCGGCGCCTGAACTGGCACTGTGTTGCGGGCAGGTGGCCGCCGTGTAGGGTGGCGGGCAGGTCGCCGGGCTGAAGACGTTGGGCGTGGACAGCAGGGTCGGGCCGAAGAATTCGGTGGTGAGCAGGTCCCAGGTGGCGGGGATGCGGAAGTTGGAGAAGCGGAAACTGTCGACCAGGCGGAATTTCTCGGTCACGTGGACCGTGACGCCCAGGTCGGCGTTGCCCACGACCCGCTTCGAACTTGACGGGCCGCTGACCAGGCCCACGCGCTCGCGGGTGCGCGTCGCCAGGCCGACGAAGTCCTCGTACCAGTTCGGAGCCTGGCTGTCGGACGAACTGTAAGAAACGCGCGCCGACAGATCGAGATTGCGGAAGTAGCGCGACTGCAAAGTCAACTGCTCCGTGGGATAGGAAACTCGTACCGGAGCCCAGCGGCTGTAGGACTGATATCCGTTGCAGGCCGGGTTCATCGTAGGTGGAGTCGTTGTGGGATCGAGGACAGGAGCAGCACAAGGCTGCGAAGCTGCGGTGTTATAGCTGATACCGGGGTCAACCAGCGTCCCGCCAGCGAGCTGAAACGGGAAGTTCTGGTCGTTCCAGCTGCTGTCGCCCTTGTAGTACTGCAGGAACTGGTCGTAGCTGATGCTGGTGCGGGGAAGGACCTTGAAATCCACGCCAAATTGGTAAGCGTCAAGCAGGTTGCGCGTGTTCTGGAAGAGCACGGTATCGGTCCCCTGATGGACGGTGCTGAAGGCCGGGCCCTCCATGTTGTTGCGCGTGAAGCCCAGACGGAAGCGCACCGCCGACTGCGGCAGTAACGTGAGGTTGTAGTCGTACATGCGGCGCACGGTCTCGAACTGGTGGGGCGAGTCATTGACTTGAACGTAGGGGTTGGCAGGGTTCAGGGGATTGGCGAGGGCGTTGTAGTCGAAGAAGTTCCGGTCGCGGCGGAAGGTCGAACTGAAGTTGTACCACTTGTTCTTGGAGATGCGCAGGCGGCCGGCGTTTTCGGGATCGCCGCCCCATCCAAAGCTCGACATAAACAGCGTGTCGAACAGGCCGCCCTGGTGATTGAGCGAGCGCAGGTTGAGAGTCTGATCCAGCAAGCGCGGGCCTTGTTGCTGATTGACAAAGGTGTCGTAGATGGGCCGGCTGCCGTTGGTGTCGACAAAGCGATAGCCGAGCTCGAATGATCCTTGGTAGTGATAGTTGCCGTTGTCGATGCCTTCGACGGCATCGTTACCGTTCTGGGTGTTCTGGGCGAAAGCGCCGCCCAGCAGAATCGGCAAAAGGGCCAGCATCGCCAAACCGGGATGTCCCAACGTGAGTCGGAGACCGCTGCGACCTTGGCATCTCATGCTCGTGTCAGAAAAATTCCTCATGGTCTCCTCCTACTTCATGAAAAACCGGTCAAAGTTTGAGCCGTGAATGGTGGGGTGGCACAGCGTGCACGCCGAGTATTTCTGGCTCTGGTTATGAAACGAAGGGATCGGCGGCGTGCCGGAATCCTGGGTCAGGGTGTGGCACTCCAGGCACAACAGGTTGACCTGGGCGCGCTTCAGCAAGCGCGGGTTGGTCGAACCGTGGGGCGTGTGGCAAGCCACGCAGCCTTCGGTCTTGACCGGCTCATGCTCGAAAGAGAAGGGGCCGGCCTTGTCGGCGTGGCACTTGAAGCAGACCTGGTCCTGCGCTGCCGTGGCCCGCAGTTGCTTGGTCAGGAAGCCGCCATGCTGGTTGTGGCAGTCGGTGCACTGGACCAGTCCCTGGTCGACGCGATGGCGGAAGGGGCGCGCGAAGTCCTGTTTGATTTCCGTGTGGCAGCTGTAGCAGAGTTCCGGCTGCTTCTGGATCAGCAGGTATTGCGCCTCCTTGGCGTGGTGGGGCGAGTGGCAGGCAATGCAGCTGACGCTGTTGACGTTGTGCTGGGAACGGTCAAAGTTGGCGTGCTCCTCGCCGTACTCATGACACGACATGCAGCGTTGGCTGACCTGGTCCGGCCGCGCGCCGGCGAAGGTGAAAATCTTGCTCTTGTCGCCGCCACCTTCCACGTGGGCCTTGCCCGGACCGTGACAGGCCTCGCAGCCCTGGGCCTCGCCGGCGTGCTGCTTCAGGGTCGTCTTCCAGTGCGCCGTGGTCTCGAAATTCTTGTAGATGTCTTCGTGGCAGGTCTTGCAGGTGTCGGACCCGACGTACTGCGAGGCGTCGATGGGGGCGGCCGCTGGTGGCTTGTCCTTGTCCGTTTTCTCGCTGGCGGCCAAGGCCCAAGTGCTCAGCAGCATCGCGCCCGCGATGGTCAGCCCGGCCGCGATCCCGATGCATCGTCTGAAGGTTTTCATGGGCAGTGCTCCCTCCCGCTTTCTTCTGGAGCCGCGTGTCACTCCACGCAAAACAACAGAAGAATTATCCGGAGGGGAGGGGAAAGATCTTTGTGACAGCTGTCACAAGGGGGCTAATTTACAGCCGTGGCGAGTTTCATTATGGGACAGGGTAGGACGTCTTTCCGGCCCCGTCGCCGCGTGTAAGTCCAGCGAATCGTGGAAGTGCGAGAACCCGCGGCCATGCCGCTTGCGCAATGGTTGTGGTGCTGGCAATGGTTGTGGTGCTGATTGAGAAGAAGATTCGTATCAGGGCATGCCTTCCTGAAGGCATGCCACACCAGGGCGCAGCACACGCCTCGGCTTTATCCGCTGCGGCCGTGGCGGGGCGAACCCAGCGGCTTGAAGGCGTGATTGATTAGCCAGCACTTACGCGATGCCTGAAGGCATCGCCTGATACGAATCGTGTTTCTCAAACTGCACCCTTACCTGCTGAATAATTGCCTTGAATCGGGTGAGATGAACAGTTAGTCTGTCCTCCTGCCTATGACTGCCGGCCTTTAATTCTGCGGGTTGCAACGTTGAGCGCGAGGCGCGCGGAGGTGTGCGCGGGCGCTCCTGCCGGGTTGTCTCAATACGAGCTGTCTCAAACTAGAAAGGATTTCTCCCATGCAATTCGTAGACAAGGCACTCGCTCGCCGTCTGGAGTCGGGGGAGGAGATGCCGCAAGTGTTGTATGCGCGGATG
>JADGNP010000222.1 GCA_017883425.1 Candidatus Sulfotelmatobacter sp.
CTGGTGCATCTCCGCCTTCACCCGTTCCTGAAGAATCATCTTCCCCTTCTCCAGGATTTCGGCATGAATGTGCGACCGCAGATCCCGCGTCTCCGGATCCACCGTCTGATACTCCTCTTCAATCCCGATCGTGAAAGTAGGCTGCATTTACCGTTTTCTCGTTATCCATTATCTTTGTCATTCCGTCTATCTGTTGTCATTCCGAGCGAAGCGAGGAACCTGCTGTTCGCCGGAAGCGCAACCGCCGTCACAAGGTCCTAACAGTATAACAATGCCCGAAAACCGTTTCCGCCGCGCCCAACTCAGTCCCATTCCTTAATTCTCCTTGACCCGCGCCCTAACGATCTTCTTCACCAGCGCATCCGGCAGAGGCTTATCCGACGGGAACTGGATCGTCCCCTTGGAAGTCCGATAGCCCTTCAGTTCCTTCTCGAACTGGTCGAGCACGCCCGATCCAGTCGGAAACAAGCTGCAATGGTTCTTGAACGCCGCGTACCCCACCCACATTCCGTTGTATTTGAACATCGGAATCCCGTAGCTGATCACCTCGGTGGCCTCCGCCGGCACGACGGACCGAATCACCGCCCGAACCCGTTTCAACGTGCTGCGAGCCGGCTCCGGAACGCCCGCCAAGTATTCGTCCACGTTCTTCGCTGGAGCTTTGCCTTTCATCGCAGAACCACGACCTCCGGAATTTGCCTTTCAGATGGAACCTATGTGGGGACAGCCGCCCCCGGCTGTCCGCCGAGCGAAGCTCGGCTGTTCGCCGGCGCTACTTCGCCCCCTTCCCTCGCTTGCGCGCCGCCACCCACTCCGGCTCGCCCTTTCGCGCCGGTTTCCCCGCCCCCGCCAAAAACCCCGCCCAGCGCAACTCCTTCACCGGACTCTCCCCGCTCCCCGCCATCTTCACCGCCATCTCCGCCACCGCATTCACGATCCAGTCAAAATTCTCCTGACCCACGGAAGTAATCTCCGCATCCGGCGCCGGATTCAGAAAGTCAATCGCATACGGCACTCCACCCTCCACCGCAAACTCCACCGTATTCAAGTCGTACCCCAACGCCCGGCAGAGCGACAAGGCATCCTTCACCATCCGCTCCCGCAGCGCCTCCGACGATGGTGGCGGATTCCCCTTCACATACCGCTCATGATGCGGCGCCCGCGGATCGTACTTCATGATGTGCACTTTCTCCTGCCCCACCACGTAGCACCGGTAATACTCCTCGAACTCCACCCCGTGCTGCAGCGTCATGCACAAGTCGCCCGTCTGGTTGTAGTGATGAAAGAATTCCTCCGGCGAATGCACCTTGTACACATGCTTCCACCCGCCCCCGGAATAAGGCTTCAAAAACGCCGGGAACCCAACATAGTCAAACAACTCCTGCCAGTTCAGCGGAAAAATCAGATTCCGCATCGACTGGTCCGTCGTCCCCTCCGGATGCTTGTTGTGCGGCAGAATCACCGTCGGCGGAATCGCCACGCCCATCTTATGCGCCAGCGCGTAATTGAAAAACTTGTCGTCCGCCGTCCACCAGAACGGATTGTTCACCACAATCGTCCCGTGCAGCACCGCGTTCTTCAAATAGGCGCGATAGAACTGGATGTCCTGCGAAATCCGGTCAATGATCACCGCATACTTCTTCGGCTCATCCATCCGGATCCCGCCAATCTTCACGAACTCCGCCTCGACGCCCTCGACCTTCATCGCGTTGATCTTCTCCACCAAAGCCGGCGGAAACGTATTCTCCATCCCAAACAAAATCCCAATCTTCTTCATCGCAAAATGCTCCGTCATTCCTATCTCTTTGTCATTCCGAACCGGGCTGAAAGCCCGGTGAGGAACCTGCTGTTGCTTTGGCCCGAAGCCGACACCTGCCCTTAAAAATATTTCCCCGCCATCCTCTGCCACAGCGGCCAATCATGCTTCGAGTTATCCCCCCAAACGTCCAGCCAATGCGGAATCGCCTTCCCATTCAAAATCGCCGACAGCTTCACGTTCTGATCCAGGCACATGTCCCAATCCGCCGATCCCAGCACAATCTTCATTTGCCGGTAGCGGCTCAAGAACCAGTCATCCGAGATGTTGGGCACAAAGTCCGGAGGATTGTTGAAGTAGCAATTGTCGTCGTAATACCCATCCAGAAACTGGTGGATATCGAACGCCCCGCTCATACTCACGCAATGGGTCACCACATCCGGATGTTTCAGGGCAAAATTCACCGCGTGGTAGCCGCCAAAGCTGCATCCCGTCACCGCCAGTTGCGACGCCTGGTTCTTCCACCGGAGGAACGGCAAAAACTCATGCAGGATGTAGCGCTCATACTGCAAGTGCCGCAGCACCCGCACCCGCGGATGCACGCCCTTGTTGTACCAGCTCTCGGCATCCACACCATCCGGACAAAATACCTGGAGTTCGCCGCGCTCGATCTTCGGCGCCAGCACCCCAATCATCCCCCGGTCTTCATACTCGAAGAATGTCCCCATCGAGGTGGGGAAGACCACCAGCGCCATTCCCGCATGCCCGAAAACCAGCGCCTCCATGTCGCGGTGCAGCTCCTGGCTATAAGCCTTGTGATATTCGCGATTCATCGTGAAAGGAGATAGCGGTCCGTCGTAGAGGCGTTGCTCGCAACGTCTCTTTTCGCAGCCGAAGTATCTTACCCGATGAACCGCCGAAACCCCTAGAGTGGAGGAGAGAGGGAGGCGTCTCAGTTCGCCGAAATGCCCATGTGGGGACAGCCGCCCTCGGCTGTCCGTCGAGCGAAGCTCGACAGCTTCAGGCGTGAGGAAGCGGACAATTTTCCAGCTTCCGGAAATCATCTTCGCCCATGGTTCCAGCGACGTTTGTGCGCCTTTCCTCTGTGTCCTCAGTGCCCTCTGTGGTTGTGTTCTTGTTGCTCTCACGAAACCCAAACGAAAAAACCCGCTCCTCGCGGAGCGGGTCTTGCTGGTACCGAACTCTACGGTCTAGCCACCGTTCGAGCAGACGCCCAAATGAAATGGGTTGCCCTGGAACGTCAGCGAGTTGTTCACCGATGTGCTCGTCGGCGCTCCAAAGTACGGCAGGAATACCAAATCCTGCAAGGTATAGGTGAATCCGCCCAGCGTGTAGTTGAAGCCACCGTAATTCGTGAAGCCTTCCTCCGGATCTCCATTTTCGAGAATTCCGCACGATACGGTATTGCCATTCGTGTTTACGACCAGAGGATCGTCGGCCCACTCGCCCACTTCATGCGACAACGCGGAAACGTCCTGCGAGAAAATTCCCACGTGGTCGATGTAGGTGAAGTGCGCATACGCCTGTGGCGCGGACGTGCTTCCAAAGGAACTGTGGTATCCGCCAATGCAGCATCCGCCCTCCGTCAGATAGGAGTCGTAGGTGACGAAGATGGGCAGTGAATTCGGCACGATCTGCGTGTGCGCTGTGATGTAGGCCTCCAGTTGAGAATCAAACCAGAAGATGTCGGCCGTTCCCACCGTGATGCCGAACTCGGTTGCTACGCTGCCGTCTGCCGAGGGAACCGTCAGCGCCAGAGTCGGCAGCACCTTCGGAGTTCCCAGCAGCAGGTGATATCCCGTGTGAGTCTTAACCGTGCCCCAGAAGTTGCCACGCTGGTAGGCATCGATGTATTGCGTATTCCCCAGATCGACTCCACCCGATGTGAAGTCCACGCCACTCTTGAAGACCGGCGATGAGGTTGTGTTCTGTATCACGGTCTGTCCGTTCGACAGCTTGGTCTGCGGGTTGAACACCGTCGTGCCCGTCGAAGTTACGTAGGAGAGTTTGACCGGGATGATGAACACAGGGATCGTTGTCGATGTCCCCGTCTTCGGAGCGGTCCCCACCATGTTGTATTTGTAGGTCTTCGTCTTGTAGACAAACGATCCGTTAAACGTCTTCAGCGGTGTCGCGGGCGTCTTGCTGGCGTCCGCGTGAAGAATCGGTTTCAGGCGTTCAAACCTGGGGTGGGCAGGCATGGTATCGTCTTGGGCAAGGGCGGTGCCTGTTACGCAGGCAACCACGGCAAGCGCAGCCAGCAGGCTGAGCACAGTAAATCGTTGCTTCATAGAGTGAGGTTCTCCTTAGGGTCAATAGAACAATTCATGTTTGCTGGAATTCGAGAAGCTTTTTGTTGGGTTCCAGAGATCCACAGTTCTCCGGACGCAGGGGACAACAAATCCGTTTGATTCTGCTTTCCTTCGCCGCCAATGTCAACTGTGAAAATTTCTGCAACCTGCCCCGGTTGCCGCGCCGGGTGCCCCATTTCTCGCGTTCTTTGCGAGAAGTGGGGCTTTTTCTCCTTGAGGAATGCATCCGTCTTTCTTTCTGTAAAATAAGTTCGCTCCGAAACCCAACGAATGTCCTGCCCTCACCTCACCGAAGCCGACGTTCGCCGCCTGCTCGATCCCGCTCAGCTCTGCGCTGCCCTCGAGTCCGCATTTCGCGATCGCTATCCCTCCATCAGCCTCCCGCAGCGCACTCATGCTGAACTCACCCACGGCATCTTCCTCGCCATGTCCTGTTACGACGGCGCTGCCCGCACTCTCGGAATGAAGCTGGTGCTGGTGCGGGATCAGGCCCAAAATCAAGCTGGAGGTCAACGTCGTGACCCCGCCGACCACAGCGCCGCTCTCACCGAAGGCCGCGTCCAGGCTACCTATCTGCTGCTCGATCCGGAAACCGCCCAACCCCGCCTGACCATCGCGGCCAACTACCTCACCGACCTGCGCACCGCCGCCACGTCCGCCGTAGCCACCAGATTTCTTGCGCGTCCCGATGCTTCCACTCTCGGCATCTTCGGAACCGGCCGCCTCGCCCGTACGCATCTCTCTGTGCTTCCTCTCGTGCGCAATTTTCAGCGCGTGCTCATCTGCGGACGCAACCCCTCCCGCTCCGCCGAATTTATCCAGAAAGTTTCCCGGGAATTACCCGGCCTCACGATCACCGCTGCCGACGCCCGCACCTGCGCGGCCCAATCCGATGTGCTCTGCACCTGCACCTCGAACTCCACTCCGCTCTTCGACGGCCGCGACCTGCGTCCCGGAACCCATCTCAATCTGGTCGGAGCTTTCCGCCCGCAAACCCGCGAAGTGGATACCCACACGATCCAGCGATCGCGCGTCGTGGTCGATACCTACGGCACTGCCTTGTCCGAAGTCGGAGAGCTGTTAATCCCCCTGCAGGAAGGAGCGATCACGCGCGATCACGTCGCCGCCGATCTTCACGAATTAGTCAGTGGAACCAAGCAGGGAAGACGCAGCCCGGAAGAAATCACCCTGTTCAAGAGCGTAGGCTGCGCCCTGGAAGACCTCGTCGCCGCCGAACTCCTGCTCGCAGCGCACCCAACTGGAAGACTTTGACTGTGATTGGGGCTAGCGCTCATCAGGCGTGGAACGGCCCGCGCTCCGCCGTGACACGACGGTTCGCGGAAAACTATCGAGGCTTCATGTACCAGAAGATCGCCAGCGCCACCAGGGCGACCGTAATGATCCACAGAACGATGTCTTTATTGCGGCTCTTTTCTTCTGCCATGCCAAGCAGTACACCACACCTGAAATCGCGGTTCAAGTGCCGCGTTGAATCCCTAGACACTGTGATAGTTATGGTTTTCCCGCCGCGCCCGTTCCTGCCCGCTTGTAGCCCGTGAACTTCACTATCTCGCGCAGGTGGATCGCCTCCACCTGCAAGTGCAGCGTGTCATCCACGCGCGCGTACGCCGGGAACCAGTGCCCATCCACCATCTGCCGGTAGCTCACAAACATCAGCCGGATGTCCATCGGCTGATGCTTCTTCACGTGGACCACATCCGGCACGCTCTTGCCGCACAGCTTCACGATTTCGAAATCACGATTGTCGACCCACACCCGCCCTTGAAAATACCGCTTGTTCTTTTCTTCTTTCTTGGGCTCGACGTGGAACACGTAGGTGTCCAGATCGTCCACGTGCTGCTGCCCCGCATAGGTCAGTTTGTATTGCGGCACTTCCTCCGTGGTGAGAATCCACGGCATAAATACGCGGATGTCGTCCATGTCTTCCTGCGTCAACAGAATCCCCCGCAGCGTGGACTGCTCGGCAAACGTCACCTTCTCCGCCCGCTTCCCCTTGTCGTCATACGACACGGTGGCGATCTCGTGAAACTGCCCATCGACCGCCTTGCCGTTGAGCGTCTGCACCAGCACGTCCTGGGTGTAGGTGTAGTGCGCCCGTGCCTCTTTCACCTTGGTTTCTTCCGCGGCAAATTTCCGGATCAGTTCCTCCACCGTCATGTTCTTGGGCGGAGTCATGTCCAGCACACCGTTCCCCTCGGCGCAGTCGGTCTGGGCCCGCGCACCCGCCACCAACGCTCCCAGCACTACGCTCAAAACCGCCGCCACCGCGAATCCCATCCGTCCGCGCACCCTCTTCGCCTCTCCATCCCGCATGCCCATGTGCTGCACTCCCTCTCCGTTGGTCAGCGGAAACATACACCGCAAAAGCATGCCGCGCAACGCAGGAATCTTCCCGGCTCCTCGCCCCGCCACTTCCCGCGTGCAGCGCGGCTTTTCGCCCCGGGAACCCCCTTCCCTAAATGTGCAAAGTCTTGCGCCACGTCCCGGTGACCCGTCGTAAGTCCGCGAATTCTAAGCCCTTTAGGTTGGTACCGAGGTTGCACCGATCCCTGTGGATTCGAACAAAAACACCATGAAACTCAAACTCTTTGTGCTGTTCATTTTCTGTACCGCCGCAGCCTTCGGACAATCCGTGCTCTCCAGCCAACCGCAGATTATTCAGCCTCCCAGCCATCCTCTGCACGCCGAGATGCATGCGCTGGCGGCCGAGCAGTCTCTCGTCGGCGGCGGAGCCTACACCTACGCCCAGGGTGAACGCCCCCTCTGGGAGTTCGGTTCTCCCTTGCCGCAGCCCACGCCACTCGGCGACGTTGCCCGCGCCGTCCGCAAGGAAAAGCTGGCCGCCAAGAAGGCCGAGATCGTGCTCGAAAAGCAAGGCTCGTAGTTTCCGTGGTGGTAATTCTCGTGTGGGCCGGGTCTATTGACCCGGCCGCCGAGTGCCAGCCTCGGCGGGTTGGTGTGGCGCGAAATCCCCGTCCGCGATGGCTCGCCCAAACTCCCACGGCGCGATCCACAAAACGCTTGCCCCATCCCAAGCATCAGACCATAAGCATCTGACCAATCGACTGCATGACTCCGCGCATGCCACCGCTCCCTGTCCGGCGGGATTCGCGGGAGTGTACACTGCCCACTAAGGGAGGGAACGTATTGATGAAGCCCTGCAAGGCGGATCTGGTCCGCACCGGTTTTTTTCTCCTGTTTCTTTTGGTTACGGTTCCGGCCTATTGTCAACGAGGGACCCTCGACCTGAATGTCGGCCAGACGTCCGACAAATTTGGCGCCCTGGCGACGGTGACGGGTGCTGCCCTCGACCTCAACGGCGAGTTGACTGTGATCAAACCCTCTGCCAAGAATGGCGGCCCGAGCATCGTGGCTGGGGGTGAAGTCCGCGTTCCTACCGACACTGCCAATCATGCCAAAGAGTTCGCCGTGTACGGTGGCGTCGCCTTCGGAGTCCGCAATCTCTCCATCGGCGTCAACGCCGAGGTCCGCAAGATTCTTATGCCAGCGGCTTTCGTGAATGGCCAGGTCCTGAATCGTGACAATCTGGAACTGTTGGAGCTGCCCCTCGTGATCAAATACAAATTTGGTCCCGACAAGCGCGCTTTTGTCGAGGTACAGGGCGCGCCGGAATTCACTCCGCGATTCAAAGTGTCTCCGTTGTCCAAGGTTATATTGCCCAAACCGAGCTTCGATCATGGCTACACCCTGCGGGGAAGCGTGGGCTACGCCTTCGGCAAGTGGTGGTATGTCAAAGGCACCTACGAATCCCGCTACTTCAAGTTCACCGAGAACCTCGGCAACCCCAGCAGCCTGTACAACTGGAAAAGCAACCTGATTACCGGAGGCGTCGGGGTAACGTTCTGAAAGCAGCTGTCAGCTCTCAGCTATCAGCTCAAACCGATACGTCCGAGGTTGACTTCTTTTAGCCGCCCGACTTGGAGCCTTCGGGTGTTTTGTAGCCCGGCAAGAACTCCTTTCGGATTAGCTCGCTGATTTCTTGGCGGACTTTTGCCGGGTTCAGGCTGGATGCGGGTTTCTTTGGCGGACTTGCGGGTGTGGTTTCAGGTTTCGCTTCAGCTTTAACTTCGGACGTAACTACGGCGCTTCCGGTGGCGGTGACTGCGGCTGACGGAGGGGCGCTCTTCCTTGGATCCGGGTATTGGGCTTCGGCCCATTTCATCCATTTGGCTTCTTCTTGTTTTTTCTTGCGGGCTGCCTCGAGGGCCGCGATGGCGCGGTCGGCTTCGGTTTCTTCTTCG
>JADGNP010000223.1 GCA_017883425.1 Candidatus Sulfotelmatobacter sp.
CCGCGAGGTAGCCGCTGCCCTGGCCGAAGGCATCCGCTACCGCTGTGAGTCGACGTTGGGCGTCGGCATCACCGGTGTGGCCGGTCCCAACGGAGGAACACCAGAAAAGCCCGTGGGCCTGGTGTTCCACGCCGTGGCCAGCGACAGCGGAACCGAAGTGGTACACCGCAACTTCCCCGGCGACCGCAAGCGTATCCGCCGCTTCGCTTCCACCATGGCGCTGGATATGGTGAGAAAGAAGTTGATGTGAAGAAAGCTCTTAGCTCTTAGCTCTTGGCTCTTGGCTCTTGGCTCTCGGCTCTTTCGGTCTGAAGTCGGCCCCTGAATGCTTCGGGAAGGGCACGGCTTCAGAGCCTGCGGAAAACCCAGGTTCGTATGAAGGCACGGCTTCAGAGCCTGCGGAAAAACCCAGGTTCGTATCAGGGCACGGCTTCAGCCGTGCCGCTTGCGGTCCATTAAGAGTCGGGGCTTTAGTGACTGCGTGAGAACTGAATTCAGGGCAACGAGGTGGAATAAAGCTACCGAGACTCCAGCCCCGAAGGGGCGGCATTCATTAGCCCCGGACGTAAGTCCGGGGTGCCAGTGGGAAGGTCGAACGAGTCCCGCAGGGACGGCACTGGTTCTCACGCACACTCTTTAGCCCCTGTGGAATCTGCACTTCATGACTGGGTTAAAGAGTCGCACAGCCAGCGCGAGGAGGTTCAAGCTAGAAGCTAAAAGCTAACAGCTAGTAGCTGATCCATGCGCATCTTCATCGCTATCGACATCGACGACACCATCCGCGAGCGCATCACGCGCTTCCTCGAGGGCGTGAGCGGGTTCGCTCCCGATGCGCGCTGGGTGAAACCCGAATCGCTCCACGTGACTCTGAAGTTCATCGGCGAGCAACCGGAACCCGCTGTCGAACAGATCAAACAGTCATTGTCCGTCATCCCGGCGAGCATGGCCGAAATTCACTTCCACGGATATGGATTCTTCCCGACGGCAAAATCGGCGCGTGTCTTCTGGATTGGGATGGAGGCCGGCCCTTCCCTGGCAGTGCTGGCTGCGGCGATCGACGACAAATTGGCATCGCTCGGCATTCCTAAGGAAGACCGTGCCTTCAGTCCGCACCTGACCCTGGCGCGCGGTGCCGGCGGTTCCGGCTCGCCGCGCCGGAGCAAAGCTGACGGCCCCAATCGCACCTTTCAGCGCCTGCAGGAAAAACTGGCCGTCCTGCCCGCCCCAGAGTTTGGTACCATGACAACCCGCGACTTCTTTTTGTACCAGAGCCAGTTATCCCCGAAAGGATCGAAGTACACAAAACTGGCGCGATTTGACTTAGAGTAGCGCCGGCGTCCCGCCGGCTGTAGCGAGGGCGTCTCGCCCTCGCCGTCGATTTCAACGATTAATATGTCAAGAGTTTTACTCATCGCCGCCGCGAGCTATCTCCTCGGCTCCATCCCCTTCGGCTATCTTCTCGTGCGCATCTTTCGCGGCGAGGACGTGCGACTGGCCGGCAGCGGCAACATCGGCGCGACCAATGTCGCGCGCCGGTCTCCGGCACTCGGCGTGTTGACGCTGCTGCTGGACGCGCTGAAAGGATCTGCCGCAGTGGCTGTCGGGATCATTCTGAGTCCACCCCTTCTCGAGCGCATCTCGATCCCCCGGATTCCGTGGCGCCTGATCCTGCCCGCCTCGTCGCCCGACTTCGCTATCTGGGCTGCCTTAGCCGCGTTATTCGCCGTCGCGGGCCACATGTTTCCGCTCTGGCTGAAGTTTCGCGGAGGCAAAGGCGTCGCCACGGGGCTGGGCGCGTTCGTCATGATTGCCCCTAAAGCCGTACTGCTGGCCGCAGCCATCTTTATTGTTCTTGTGCTGGTCTTCCGTTACGTCTCTCTGGGATCGATCGCTGCGGTCGCGGCCTTCCCCAATATCGCATTGTTTCTGCACGAATACGGCAATGTCCCCCTGGCCCTCGCGCTGCTGTCACTGGCGTCGGTGCTCATCGTCGTCAAGCACCACGCGAACATCCGCCGCCTGCTGGCGGGCACAGAACCCCGCTTTGGATCGAGGCACGCATGAGCAAAATCGCCGTCATCGGAGGGGGCGCGTGGGGCACAGGCATCGCCATCGTCCTCGGCCGCAAAGCAACGCACCGCGTACGCCTGTGGGCGCATGAGGCGGACGTCTGCGAATCGATTGCGCAGCGGCGGGTCAACGAGAAATTTCTTCCTGGCCGCCGCATCCCGGACTCCGTAACCGCCAGCAACGATCTGGCCGCAACCCTCCAGGGCGCGCAGATCGTCGTCAGCGTCATGCCTTCTCAACATTGCCGCGCCCTGTTCGAGCGCATGCGGCCGTTGATGCAACCGCAAACTTTGATCGTGAGCGCAACCAAGGGTCTCGAAGAAGGCTCCCTGCAGCGCATGACCGAGGTGATTGCCGATGTACTGAAACGCGAGGACGGATCTGCTCCCGCTGTCGGCGCGCTCAGCGGCCCTTCCTTCGCGCAGGAAGTTGCGCGCGGCGATCCGACCGCGATCACCATCGCCTCGCAGGATGCCGCGCTCTTGCGCACGGTGCAGCGGGAATTCAGCGACCCGACCTTCCGCGTCTACACCAACAGCGATGTCGTCGGCGTGGAGTTAGGCGGCGCACTCAAGAACATCGTCGCCATCGCCGCCGGAATCTGCGACGGCCTCGGCCTCGGTCATAACTCGGTCGCGGCCCTGATCACGCGCGGCCTGGCGGAGATGACTCGTCTCGCCATAGCTTGCGGCGGGCGGGCCGAAACCATGGCGGGCCTGGCTGGACTCGGCGACCTGGTCCTCACCTGCACCGGCGGCTTGTCGCGCAATCGCAGCGTCGGCGTCGAACTTGGCCGTGGACAAAAACTGCCCGCGATCATCGCCGGCATGCACGGCATGGTTGCCGAAGGAGTCTTCACCACCTCCGCTGCCGTCGGACTCGCTCACGCCCGCGGCGTGGAAATGCCCATCACCGCGCAGATGCACGCCATCCTGCACCAGGGAAAATCGCCGCGCGAAGCCATCCAGGAACTGATGACCCGCAGCGGAAAAAGTGAGACGGGCGGCCCTTGAGCGATCGATAAAGTCGCCGCGAGTTCCAGATTGATCTTCTTCGCGTCCTTTGCGGCATTTCTTAGCGCGCTTTGCGGTTCAAAGCTTTTCCCTCGGCCGAAGCTCCTCGCGACTCAATCGGAGACTCCTTACCCTCTAGGCGGCTCCCAAACTGTGCTACCCTTGACGGTTTCAAACTGCACTCTTGGAGCATCCCATGCGTTTCAGTGAACTGTCCTTCGCCATCCTGTTTCTCATCTCATCCCTGACCGCCGCTCAGGGACAAGCCAAGACCATCGCCGAGCGCCTGGGCTACCCACGCGACTCGAAACTCCTCATCATCCACGCCGACGATCTCGCGGTCGCCCACTCCGAAGACACTGCCAGCTTCGACGCCCTCGACAAACATGCGGTGACGTCCGCAAGCATCATGGTTCCCTGTCCCTGGCTAATCGAGGTTGCCGCCTACGCCAAGGACCATCCCGACGCGGACCTGGGTTTGCACTTGACCCTCACCGCCGAGTGGAATACCTATCGTTGGGGCCCGGTGGAATCCAAGGACAAAGTGCCGAGTCTCCTCGATCCCTCTGGATACCTCTGGCCGGAAGTCGAACCGGCGGTGCGCAACTTAAAAGTGGAAGAAGCCGAGCGTGAGATTCGCTCGCAGATCGAGCGAGCCGTCGCTATGGGAATCCATCCCACTCACCTGGACAGCCACATGGGCGTGCTTTTCGAGCGGCCTGATCTTTTCGCTGTCTACGTAAAAGTCGCCCGTGAGTACAAGTTGCCTTTCCTGGCGGCCCTGTCCCCTGATGTGTCCAAAGAACTTCTGTCGCTCCTTTCCGAGAAAGACCTCCTCCTGGATTCCGTGGTGATGGCCGACCCGGCAGTCGCGCCCGCCAACTGGAAAACTTTCTACATAACCGCCATCAAGAACCTGAAGCCCGGCGTCACCGAGATGATTGTTCACCTCGGCCACGACGATGCGGAATTGCAAGCCGTCACAGTGGACCACCCCGACTACGGAGCGGCTTGGCGCCAGCGCGACTATGACGTCGTAACCAGCCCCGAATTCAAGAAGGCCCTCGAAGAGAATCACATAATCCTCATCCAATGGAAGGACTTGAAAAAGCTTCTAAACTAACCCCATTTCAAAAGCAAAACAGGCCTGAAGTCCGAGCTCGGCTGCCCCATCCGTCGCGGTTCTCGACGGACGGGGGACCACGACTGCCAGCCGAACCGCGAAGCCCCAAAAGCGTCCGAAGGACGCCTGAGAATAGCCCGCGTTGCCAACGCCGGGATCAGCCCGCCCCACGCTCACCGCATCCCGTAGGGATGCCTGAACTTGGTTTTCTCAGCGCCCTCGGCGGTATCTCTCAGCGTCCTCTGCGTTTCAAGCTTTTGACTCGACCATCTGAAGCCTGACGCCCGAAGGCCTTCCCCTGCCAAACCCGCGCCAGCCGCCGCTTTCGCAAGGTACTTTGGTAATGCCAGTCTCTCCAGCTTTTCCTCCAACCTGCCAAATTCCCCGTTAGAATTTTAAAGATACCTTTGAAAGCCGCCGCCACTTCGCCTTCGGCGTCTGCGAGAAGTGAAGGGAGAGACTTGTCCGACAGCGCTCCGAATCACGCACGCATCCCGATTCTGTATGTAATTCTCGGTGTGCTTCTGGTGATCAGCATCGTCCCGATGTACTTCTACTCGGCGCAGGTCGAGGCCATCAACCGGGACCGTTTGAAGACCAACGAGATGCTGCTGCAGAACACGGTGACGCGCTCGCTGGCGGACGATCTTGCGCAGCACGAACGCTCTCTGCACATGATGCTGGCCAACTTGTCGTCCGCCATTCAGGTGGCCAGCGGTGGCGACATTGGCGAAAGCAACATCCAGTCCCCGGAACTGCGGGCCCTGCTGGAAAACTTCGTATCCTCGTCCGACGAGATCGCCTACGCGACCCTGCTGAACTCGGACGCTAAAGGCATCTCCGCCGGACGCATCGCCCCGGACGCTTTCCTGAACCGCGAATTGGAACGCGCCTATTCCGCCGCCCGCGAGGGCCGCGAATACAACGGCCAGGCCCTCGTCGTCGGCGAAGGAAAATCGGCGCACACCGTGTTCCTGGTCAGTTATCCGGTGAAATACGGACCGCGTTTTCTGGGAATGATTGCCTCCGTGGTCGACCTTCAATTCCTGATCCGCCGCCTGCAGGAGGTCGCCGGCGGCGGCCTGACGCCCTACGTTGTCGATTCCCAGGGTCGCCTGGTGGCCGCAGCCACGCCTGGGTTTGCCACCGGCCAGGACATGAAGAACCTCGACATCGTCCGCAACTTCGTAGATGGCGGCAACAAGGCGCAATTGGCTGAGACCCGGGAATTCACGGTCGGCGCCGGCTCTGAGCATGTGGAAATGCTGGGCACCTTCAGCCCGGTCATGTCGCTGAACTGGGCCGTCGTCGTGCAAAAGCCGCGCAACGAGGCCTATCGCGGAGTCATCGAGATGCAGCGCACCGCCCGCCTGCTGGCCCTTCTGGCGGTGCTGTTGAGCATCGGCGTCAGCATCTTTGCCGCGCGCCGCATCACCAATCCCCTGCAAGTACTCACCCAGTCCAGCCGCGCCCTGGCGCGTGGCGACTTCTCGCAGCGCGTCAACCTGTGGAGCCGCACCGAAATTGGCGAACTCGCCCACACTTTCAACACCATGTCCGATGAGCTCGAACATTTCGTCGAAGACCTGAAGCGCGCCGCCGAAGAAAATCGCGAGTTGTTCATGGGCTCGATCCAGATGCTGGCCGGAGCGGTCGACGAAAAGGATCCCTACACCCGCGGTCATTCCGACCGCGTCACCCGTTATTCCCTGCTCATCGCCCAGGAAATGAAACAGCCCGAGTCCTTCCTGGAGACGCTGCGCATCTCCGCCCAGCTCCACGACGTGGGCAAGATCGGCATTGAAGATCACATTCTCAAGAAGCCCGGAGCGCTGACCGAAGAAGAGTTCGAAGTCATGAAGACGCACACCACCAAAGGCGCCAACATTTTGCGCCCGGTCACGCAACTGGCGGAAATGCTCCCCGGCATTGAGTTGCACCACGAGGCGCTCGATGGCCGCGGATATCCCTACGGACTGCAGGACGAACAGATTCCGCTGCTGGCGCGCGTGATCGCCGTAGCTGACACGTTCGACGCGCTGACCACAAATCGTCCCTACCAGCAGGCGCACACGCCCGAGCAGGCGCTGCAGATCATCAAGAACCTCGCAGGCAAGCGGCTTGATCCCAAGGCGGTGGAAGCTCTCCTCGCGGTGTACGGACGAGGCGAGATCAAGATTCAGCGCTTCACCATCAAGCGCCCCATCGCGCCCCCACCCACGGAGGCTCCCGCCGTCGCCGCCGCAGCGGCCACCGCAACCCCGTCTACTCCCGCCGGAACCGCGACTCTGGAACGAACTCGAGTCTAGAAGTGATCCCACGAGCGGCCGTTTGGGCGGTTGATATTGATCTGCTGTTTGCGTCAACTACTGCCCGACCCTTCGACAACTAACTTCTTGCCGGTCCGCAAGAGCGAATTGCCTGCAGTTGGTTCGATCATGCACCGTTCGGCTACGCACTCAAAAGTGTCGTCGCGGAAGGAGAACAAGAAGTGCTGCCCTTTACTCAATCCCGTCACAACGCCGCCACTCGCCGTTGCACCGCCAGAAAGTACACCGCCACCAGCACCAGCACCAGTCCGTTCACGCCCAGCACGATGGGCGCCGTGAACATCGGCACCAGCCATCCCGACAGCAAATTCCCCATGGGCATGCCTCCGCGAAACGCACAGTTGTAGACGCTCATCACCCGTCCGCGCATTTCGTTGGTCGTAATCAACTGCACCAGGGAAGTCACCGTGGCGAACACCGCCATCATGGACGCGCCCACGAACACCAGCATGGAATAGCTCAGCGGCAACGATTTCGAAAGCGAAAATCCTGAAATCCCGGCGCCCAGGCAGATGAGCATCGTCAGCGCGAAGCGTCCCTTGTGGCGCATGTTGCCGATCCCAGCCACCGCCAGCGAGCCGCAGATCGAGCCCACGCCCATCAGCGAAAGCAGGTTCCCGTAGGTCTCCGGACCGCGATGAAAAATGTCTTTGACGAACACGGGAATATAGGTTCGCATCGGCATGCTCAAAGCAGTCATGCAGAACGCCAGCAGCGTAAGCGCTTCCATGGATTCTTGCCGGCGAACGAACTTGATCCCCTGCTTCAGGCTGCCGAAGATCGATTCAGTAGTACTCGCCGGCAGATACCGCGCCCTGATCATCGAGAGCGAAATGACCGGCGCCAGGAAAGAAATCGCATTCAGCCCAAAGCACCACTTCTCCCCCAACTTCGCCAGAGCCTGACCCGCCAGCGCGGGCCCAATGGTGACCGCCATGTTGAACTGGATTGAATTCAGCGCGATCGCGTTCGGCATGTCCTCGCGATCCACCAGCGTCGGAATCAGGGCCTGGTACGCGGGCCCGCCAAACGCCTGAGCCAGCCCCGAAACAAACGAGAGACACAGGATGTGCCACACATGCACAACTCCGGTCGCCACCAGCACCGTGAGCAGTCCGGCGCTCGCCATCTGCACGTACTGTGAGCCCAACAGAATTTTCCGCCGCTCGGTCCGGTCGGCCACCACGCCGCCGATCAGCGAGAACAGGAAGATGGGAATGCCACCGAGAAACTGGTCCAGCGCCAGCAGGAACGCGGAGTGGCTCAGGCGATAGATGAGCCAGCCCTGCGCCACGATCTGCATCCAGGTGCCAATGCTCGAGGTACAGGCACCGAACCACATCAGGCGAAAATCCCGATAGTGAAATGCTTTGAATATTCTACGCAGCGTTGGCGTTGGCATGGGCTCCGAGCGGCTGTGCTGTCCGATGTCTATCTTCGCACGGATGAAGTCCGCAGCTATGTGGCTTTCTTTTCTGGCTGCTTATCAGGTTGCTTGCCTGGGGCGAATTTCTCGGCCATGGCGGGAAGTAATTGTTTTCGGACCATGTCGGAGATCTTGGCGCGGATTTCTTCCGGTTTCAACGTCGCTGCGGGCTTTTTCAGGTTCGGGAGTGGGGGTTTGCTGGTTGCGGTGGCGCTTGCGGAGGCGGTGACTATGGCCTTTCCGTCGGCGGTGACCGCGGTTGAGGCATTCGCCTTGCGAGGATCGGGATACTGGGCTTCGGCCCATTTCATCCATTTGGCTTCTTCTTGTTTTTTCTTGCGGGCTGCCTCGAGGGCCGCGATGGCGCGGTCGGCTTCGGTTTCTTCTTCG
>JADGNP010000224.1 GCA_017883425.1 Candidatus Sulfotelmatobacter sp.
CCACAAGGCGTGGTGTATTCGCCAGAGACGAACAAGCTATTTGTGGGAAGCGACGAGGGCAAGCTGTACATCTACGATGGGACCACCTTCGATCTGATTACATCCATCGACTTTGGGGATGACGTGGACAACCTTCGTTATGAAGCAGCGGAGAAGCGAGTTTACGTCGGCTATGGAGATGAAAGGACCGGCGCAATTGGGATGGTCGATGCTGCGACCAATAAGCGCCTCGACGACGAGTTCACACTGGGAGCGCATCCGGAATCTTTCCAGTTGTCAGGTTCAGGCCTAAACATATATGTGAACCTGCCGGACTTGAAGCAGATTGCCGTCGCCAATCGCCGCACGCATTCGATCAGCCGCTGGCCGGTAAACTTCGAGAGCAATTTTCCAATGGCATTGGATGAGCCCGATCATCGGCTGTTCGTCGCGACACGGACGCCGCCTCAACTGGCTGTGTTTGACACCAACTCGGGCCGCTTGGTTGCTACGGTTCCGGCCGTTCAAGATGCGGACGATCTGTATTACGACTCTGGCCGCAAGCGCGTGTACATCCCCGGCGGAGAAGGATACATCAGCGTGTTCCAGCAGGACGATGCCGACCACTACAGGCTTCTCGCCAAGATCCATTCCGCCCTGGGCGCACGCACGGCCGGGTACTTCGGAAAAGGTAGGAAAGGATTTGACCGTTTCTACCTTGCGGTCCCGGCTCGCGCCGACCATGGCGCCGAAGTGTGGATCTATACAGTCCAGGACTAGCGCGACGAAGGAGACGCAGACCATGCTGTTATCGCTCGCGCCGTACGCCCAAGCCTGTCACTTGTTGGTATTGAACACGCGCGGGTTCCTTGAGCTTGTAGACACGACTGTGCCTTCCGTTTCTCCGAAGTCACTGCCTGCGTGTAAATGTCCCCATCGTTATCTTGATGGAAGAGTGACGCAGTAGCTCTTGCACGACCTTGGGGTCTTCCCCATTGGCCTGCAAAAGGTTTGAGTAGGTATGGCGAAACGTGTGCCAGCTGATATTGCCCATGCCCAGCCTTTTCGCTACCGGTTTGATGAACATCCGCATGCTCGTCATCGGCCAGCACGGCTGCTTGCCCCGTTTCGCCCCGGCGCGGTGTGAATCGCTGGCAAACACCCAGTCTTCTGGTTTTTGATAGGGCGTGATTCCGTACCCAGCCAACAATTCTTCGATCATGAAGTCATCCAGGGGCACCGTCTTCTGCGATGCCTCCGTTTTCACTTTCCCCGTTGTTTGATCTGGGTGAGCGTGAATCAGCGCTGCTTCGCGACGCCAGGATCTTCGGTTCCTGTCCCGAGTCTGGAACCACCTTGTGCCCGGATACGTTCAGCTTCCGTAAGCTCGTGGCGGGCATTCGCCTGCTGCCCTAATTGCCGATAGACATCGGAAAGGAAGCGATGAGCGTCAATAGAGTCAGGACGGAGCCTGGTTGCTTTACGCAGGTACGGCATGGCGTCCTTCGCTCTTTGCTGCAGGATGAACAGTCGGCCTAGCAGAAGGTTGGCTGCGAAGTTGTTAGGGTCCAGACGCAGTGCGCTCTCAAACTCTTTCGTGGCCTCGGCCACGCGAGAGGTTCGCTGATACACGAGAGCCAAGTAGAAATGCATCATGGTTGAGCCGTTCATTTGAGAAACGGCCGCTTCAAAATGCGGCACGGCCTCGTCCCAGAGGCCGGTCTTTACCAGTGCGCATCCCAGTTCGTAGCGGGCAAAAGCATTGTCCGGTCTCTCTTCCATCAAATTCCGCAATGGCGTTACCGCTTTCTGGTACTCCTTTAACGCCATGTACGCCCGGCCCAGTTGCAGAGAGGCTGTGGGAGTGTTTGGTTCCTGTTTTAGTACCTGCTCCAGGATTGGCACCGCATCCTCATACTGCTGGCTCTCCATAGCCACCAGCGCCTCATAGAGAAGATTGGCGATGCCAATTCTATCTTTGGGGTCCGGTCCCCCTTCATTGTCTGCCTCGTTGGCAGTCCCGGAATCAGAACTCAAGTAGCCGAGGGAGTGCAGGCTTTCGTTTTGCTCGGGGCTCAACTTTGTTTTTTCTGCGGTGGCTCCTTTTGTCTTCCGGTAGAATTCAATGACCTGAGCTCCCGCGGTGTCCGCGACAGCCCTTGAGTCGGGAGCGAGGTTGTGTGCCGCCAGCGGGTCCAGCGATTGGTCATACAACTCGCGTTGTGGCGCCTCAATGTATAGGTAGTTTCCTGTCCGCCACGCCTGCAATTTACTCCACCCAAAAGAAAGGTGCCCATAGCCGCTTTCTGCATAAACAGGACCCTGCAACGTCAAGCTGTTCCGTTGGTCAGAGGACCCTGCCTGTTCCGATGTCATGACGCTCAAGAGAGACTCGCCTTGCACGGCCGCGGGAACCGGAAGATGTGCAGCCCGCAGGATGGTAGGCGCGACGTCGACCAACCCAACCCGGGTTGCAACTCTCTTCGTGGTGTGTTGTCCGGGCAACTTGAAAAGCAGGGGAACCTGAATGGTTTCATCGTAGAGAAAGATGCCGTGATGGTTCTCCCCGTGTTCCCCAAACGCCTCGCCATGGTCGGCCATAACCGCAATCAAAGCGGCATCGAACAGGCCCCGCGTGCGCAACCCGGCGAGTAGCTTTGCTACCACCGAGTCCGTGTATGCGATCTCTCCGTCGTAGGGATTTGTCTGGAAGCGTGACTTGTAGGGCTCCGGAGGGCTGTAGGGATCATGAGGATCGTAAAGATGGACCCAAAGAAAGAACGGTCCAGCCGGCTGCTTGCTTAGCCAAGCCAGAGCTCGACTCACTACTTCCTCGCCGCGCCGCTCCAGGCTGCGGTAGCGGTCTTCTTTTGGGCCGCGCCGATGAAATCCTGCGTCGTAAACATCAAAGCCGCGTTCGAACCCTGGCGCCAGTTTCCTCGGGTCGAGCACCAATGCTCCTACAAATGCAGCGGTCCTGTATCCATTTCGGTGAAGGATTTCAGGTAGAAACGGAAGAGCTTTCCCCAGCGGATCGCCAAGGTAATTCACGTGATTGAACTGCGGATAGGTTCCGGTGAGGATCGTGGCGTGGGAGGGGGTTGTCAGGGGTACCTGCGCGTAGGCACGAGAAAAGACCGCGGCCTGGCGGGCCAGGGCATCCAGATTCGGCGTAAGACCACGTGTAGACCCGAGGAAGCCCATGCGATCGGCGCGGGTAGTGTCCAGCGTGATCAGCACCAGGTTGGGATGGGGCGAGGCTGCAGCTCTCGGGAGAGCTGGAGTACCTGCTCTGGCGCACTCTGCCAGCAGCATCAGCCAACATAGGCGGCGAAGAAACCGCACGAGAGCACCCATTGAACATGCCCTTGAAGAGTACACGGCCGGGGTCGAACACTGCACAATTTGGCGCATCGTTTCACGGGTAACCACAAGGGCGACGCCAGTCTACATCTCCTCTGAGTGCCATGCCCAGAAGACTTTTGTCGTCTTCTTTTGTCTTGACTCCCAACTGGACCGTGCAATATGCTTTGCCGCGACTCTGCAGACCCTGACCCAGAGTTTCCTTCCTTGCTTCCGCTGTGCGCAGGAAAGTGCGCCGATTAGAGGCCGACCATGAAAATCAGTCCCTTCGTCATTGCTTTGAGCATTGTCGTATGTGCTGTGTGTCTCGCCACGCCCGGTCTCGGGCAAACCATCTTCGGAACGATCCTGGGAACGGTCACCGACGCGTCGGGCGCGGTCATGCCCAACGTGGTGGTGAAGGTCACGAACCAGGGCGAAAACACTTCGCGCGAAGTACGCAGCGACGCCCAGGGGAATTACCAGGCCGAAAACATGAAGGAAGGGCTCTATACCATCACGGTTCAAGCCCAGGGCTTTCGCGAAGTGACCGTAAAGGACATCCGGTTGGCGGCGCGGCAAATCGTGCGCACTGACCTGAAACTGGTGGTCGGGGCCACGTCGGAAAATGTCACGGTAGAAGCGAACGCCGAACTCATCAACACTGAGTCCCAGACTATCTCTACCAGCGTTACCAGCACTGAAGTGTTGGGGTTACCGGCAAATTACCGCGGTGCGGGCAGCACAAGCCCGTATAACCTGTTGGCTTTTCTCCCCGGCGTCACGGGCGACAAATATAACCAGATCTCCGTTCAGGGAGCCGGGGTCAATCAAATCGAATATACGATGGATGGTATTTCCACAGCCAGCGTGCGCTATTCCGGCCCTCAAACAGACATGTTCCCTTCAGCGGAGAGTATTTCAGAAATGAAGGTGCAGGGGGTGGGCGACAGCGCGGAGTATGGCCAGGTGGGGGACATTACGACGACCAGCAAGTCGGGCAGCAACGTATTCCATGGGTCTTTATTTGAGTACTTCCAGAATGCTGCGCTCGATGCGGTTCCATTCGGTGCGACCGCCGGTAAGCCAGCCAAAAGTGCCAACACATTTGGAGGCTCCCTGGGCGGACCCATCTTTAAGAACCATACCTTCTTCTTTGCTGACTACGAAGCCATGCGGTATCGGACTCAAGAGGTCCTGCATGAGGTAGTTCCCACCGAGGCCATGCGGAACGGCGACTTCAGCAATGTATTTCAGAGTGACGGCACTACTCCGGTAATCATTAATGATCTCGACGGAACGCCCTTCCCGAGCAACACGATCCCTGCCGATCGGCTCAGTCAGAATCCGATTGCCGCCCTGGTTCTCCAGTATTATCCGCTCCCCAATAAGGGCGACCCGAACGTTTTCGTCCAGGGGGCTAACAACCTGGGAGGTTCCAACTACGTCAAGAACGTTCCCAATCCCATCCTGTCCGACCAGTTCGACATTCGAATCGACCACACGATTAATTCCACGCAGAACGTGTTCGGGCGCTCGACCTACAAGAACATCCGGAAGGTCAGCCCGTTCGGCCTGCTGCTGCCCGCGGAGACCGATTTCGAACATGACAACCAGATCGTGATCGCTCACAACTATGCCATCACTCCGCACCTGATCAATGAGTTGCGAGGGGGCCTCAGCCGCAGCAATTCAGGCGGAACCTTTCCGTTTGATGGACCGGCATTCATGCAACAACTGGGTCTCAGTAGCCTTGGCCCCCACTTCGGTCCCGGCGGGTTCCCCGAATTTGCCTTTGAGACCTCTGGAATCACAAGAATCTTCCATTCCCTTATCAACCCGCTGCTCTCCAATAACCTCCAGATCAGTGAGAACCTGACCTGGACCAAGGGAAAGCACACCCTGAAGTTTGGCTTTGACTTCCGCTATCTCCGCCTGACCAATGTCTGGAGCGCGACCAACGCGGATGATTATGGAGATTTCTTCTTTAATGGTCAGTACGCCAATCATGATTTTGCCGAGTTTCTGCTGGGAGTCCCGTACTATACCTACGTTACCCACACGCCAGCGCTTATCGATGGGAGGACGAAGGACTATTACGGTTACGCTGAAGACACGTTCAAGGCCACACAAAAGCTGACCTTGGATGTAGGGCTACGGATTTCGAGGTTGCCACCCTTCGTCGATCCCATCAATCTCACCAACTTCGATCCTACTGTTGCCGGCACAGGGCGCGTGATCATATCGAACGACCCCAAGTCTCTGGCGGCGACACAGCCGTTGTTCGCGCAAAACATCAATGCCTGTAACCAACCACACCAAGTCAACCCAAATCCCGACCCGACTAATCCTTGCACTCCCTTCTTGACGGCCAAAGAGGCAGGGTGGCCCAAAGGCTTGCGCAACACTTACACTGATTTCTCCCCGCGCATTGGTTTCGCCTATCGGCCATTTGCGGACAACAAGACGGTGATTCGCGGCGGCTTTGGCATTTACACGGTTACGACTTTGGGGTCGGTATTCTACTCCGTTGCCGGCATCCACGATGGCTTCCAGGCATCATATGCCAATGCGGCGTTTGGCGACCCTGCGTTCTTTCAATTCCCCGCGGTCCAGAATGGCGACCCGCTTGGAATAGCCTTGGGCACCCAGGACTTCAGAACTGCGAATCAGCGCGATAAGAAGGATCCCTACAGCATCCAGTGGAACCTCACGGTTGAGCGGGTGCTTCACGGGAACACCGCGCTGCGTGTGTCGTACATTGCCAACCGTGGGGATCAGCTCACCTGGGGGCCAAATCTCAATCAGCCAGGGCCGTCCATCACCAAGACATTAGCCCAACGCGATAGGTTCGATAGACCGTTTCCAAATTGGAGTCTTGTTTATAGCCGTGCCGGGGGAGCGGTCAGCACCTATGAATCGATGCAGACCGAGGTAATCCACAAGTATTCCCACGGGCTCACGTTCCAATCGACCTGGACGTGGGCGCGCAACCTGGCGGACACCGAGTCGTGGCCCCGTTCCGGCTTTTCCGGCGAAGTCACGGGCCGTGCGATGAACTCCTACAACCTAAGAGGGGATTACGGCAACGTCGGTGGCACCCGGAAACATCGTTGGGTCACGACCATGGTGGACGAGCTTCCGATTGGGAGAGGGCGCCGCTTCCTGGGCAACGCGAATGGAGTGTTGAACGGGTTCGTCGGAGGTTGGCGGCTGAGCACAATTCTGTTAGCACAAACCGGACCGTTCGACACTCCGTTCATGTTCTTTGATTCTTCCGGCATGGGTACCTTCAATCGGCCCGACATGTTCGGCAATCCCAACAAATCCCACCCTACCCCCCAGGCGTGGTGGAACCCGAACGTATTCGCCTGTCCAGGCTTCTCTGCAGGCACCTACATCAATTGTCCGACCACTGACACGGAGGGTAACCCGTTACCGCTGGCTGGCCGCTTTGGCAATGCTCACGTGGGGACGCTCATTGGCCCCAAGACGGTTAATTTCTCCCTGGGTCTCGCCAAGGACTTCCGGCTCACTGAGCGGTTCACGTTGAAGTTCGAGAGTAGCTTTACAAACGTCCCCAACCACATAAACTACGATGATCCAGCCAACAGTGTGACTGACGGCAATTTCGGACAGGTTACCAGCGCACGCTCTGGCGACGCCGGAGGGAGCCGCGTTGGGCAGTTCGCGTTGAGGATTGAATTCTAGATTGCTGCCGGTAGGGGGTTCGACTCCGGAAGCGTGTCGCGACCAACGCTGAGTTTGGGGGAAGCCCAGCTCAGGCTGGGCCTCGTTTCGTAAGCGTCTGGACAGCAACAGATCCGCATTGCTAGTTGGCAACCATATGGCGACAAGGGGCATGCCCCGTCTGGTGGCAGAGGCTCGTTTTTCTGCCAGTGCGATAACCATGAAATAGTCCTGCCAGGAATCCATTTAAGAATGGTCTTTCATTCCACAACACCTAATCGGTGCTCTCCGTTGACGCGTACAACACGGACCGAGCCGGCGATCTCCCGGATCTGACCATCGGTAAGACCTCTTGCTGGTTGCTGCCGAGTAATTCCATCGCGCGCATTACAGCGGGAACGTAATTGCGCGTCTCTTCCGGCAGCCCACGGTCCATCCGCGAGAAATCGCCGTGTCCGGTCCTAGCCACTGCCCGCTCGACGGCCCGCTCTCCGGCGTTGTAGGCGGCGAATGCCAACCGCCAGTCGCCGAATCTCTGATACAGGTCGTGCAAGTAGCGAGCGGCTGCAACCGTGGATTTCACGACCTCGACCCGTTCATCAAGGTCGGCTGTCACGGCTAGACCGTAGCGACGCGCGGTATCTGGCATGAACTGCCAGATACCCCGTGCGCCTTTGGGGGAAAGGGCCGACGTTTCCCCAGCGCTCTCTACTAACACCAGGGCCACAGCCTCGTCGGGGACACCTTGTTCGTGCAAAATGGAGGCTAACACTGGTTTCAGTTGGGTCACTCTCGCGACGGCGCGACGCACGGCCTCATCGTTGCCGTTCCAGTATTGCTCAGCAAACCGGTGCAGTGCCTTCGCATCCAGCGGGGCTGTAGTCTTGGCTGCAACTTCAGCAATCTGACTGCTCGCTGCTGCCTCTCGCCCCACGTTCGCCAGAGCCAAATCCGCCGCATTATCCAGGGCACGGTGGTAGACCGAAAAATCCCCTCCAACCAAGGCCGCCGGGACCGTGTAATGCACCGTCTGCGACCACGCGGACCCGGCGAGTCCAACCAGCACGACCAACATTCCGAGTTGCTGAATCCACCTAAGCATGTACTGGCTCCTCTGTATTCCTTGGTTCCAGGGGGTTGGGGCCTTGTCGTTTCAGTGTCGGCTTCACCTCGAAGTTCCATTTCCAAATTGCAAAGACCGGCGGATAAATGATGAGTTCCATCAGGAATGAGGTGATGATCCCACCGATCATGGGAGCAGCAATGCGCTTCATCACGTCACC
>JADGNP010000225.1 GCA_017883425.1 Candidatus Sulfotelmatobacter sp.
TGCGTAGAACCGGCGTCGACCAGCGTGAAGAAGGAAAAGACCGGGGCTTCCGGACGCTCACAGATCATCAGGGTGAGGCCGTTGGGCAACTGCTTGACCGTGATGCGCTTTGCGAAGGACGCGACGTCCTGGGCGAAAGTCATGGCCGAGAAAAGAAATAAGAGAAAGGCGATTTTCAGAGTGCGGTGTTTCATCGGACCTCCGACGGTTGGACGAGCATCTTCTTCAATAGACCTGTGTTGGACGGGCCAGCAGGGCAGAAGTTTGAAAGTACGTGGGGGGAAGGGAAGTTGTCAAACGGGAGAGGGAGCAAACTGCTCCCAGACTCCGGGGGCGCGTCGCCCCCGGGACAGCCGGCAGGATGCCGGCGCTACGGACGTGCTTGGACCGACGTGTTTTGTGCTGCGCTGACTTTCAGGCACAATGGCAGGCGGAGCGCGCGTGACCGACTCGGCCGTCGACATTCAGGGCAGGCATCTCAAGCTGTCGAATCTGGAGAAGGTGCTTTATCCTGCCACGGGATTCACCAAGCAGCAGGTGATCGATTATTACGCTCGGATCGCGCCGGCGATGATCCCGCACTTGGCGGGGCGTGCGCTGACGCGCAAGCGCTATCCCGACGGCGTGGACGGCGAACCGTTCTTCGAGAAGAACGCGCCCATGCACAAGCCGGAGTGGGTGAAGACGGCTCCGATCTGGAGCGGTCACAACCGGCGCACCATTCACTACGTGCTGGCGGATGACCTGGCCACGCTGGTATGGCTGGCCAATCTGGCGGCGCTCGAACTGCATCCGTCGCTGGCGCTGGCCAAGGACATCACGTGTCCGACGGAAATGGTGTTCGACCTCGATCCCGGAGCGCCGGCGAACATTGTCCAATGTTGCCAGGTGGGGCTATGGCTGCGCGAGATTTTCGAGCACTTCGGGCTGCAGAGTTTTCCGAAGACGTCTGGGTCGAAGGGATTGCAGATTTACGTTCCGCTCAACACGCCGACGACTTACGACGCCACCAAGCTGTTTTCGCACGCGCTGGCCCAATTGCTGGAGCACGATCATCGGGATCTGGTGTTGTCGGAAATGAGCAAGCAGGCCCGCACCGGCAAGGTGTTCGTCGACTGGAGTCAGAATGACGAGCACAAGACTACGGTGGCAGTGTATTCGCTGCGGGCGCGCGAACATCCCACGGTCTCGACGCCGGTGAAGTGGGAGGAAGTTGAGCGCGCGTTCAAGAAAAAAGACGCGGGGCTGCTGGTGTTCGAAGCGCCACAGGTGGTTGCACGCGTTGGAAAGATGGGCGATTTGTTTGAGCCGGTGCTTGAATTGAAGCAGCGGTTGCCCGACTTGAAAAGGGTCGTGGCGGAGGAACCGGAGCGCATCGAGATCGCAGCCCAGGCCGAGGATGATCCGCGGCCGAGGGCGGTGCGGAAGAAGTCTGCACGGAAGGGCCCGCTTCGGAAGAAGCCGGGCAAGGTATAATCCCGGTCTTGTGTGGCGCGGGTGCCCTCGCCCGCGTGGGGAGCGAGAAACACTCGCCGATCGAGTGACCTTATGCCGCAACTCTTCGCTGGAACTTCGGGATGGGCTTATCCGAGCTGGAAGCCTGATTTTTATCCGGCCAAACTGGCCCAGAAGAAATTCCTCAGCCACTACTCGACGCAACTCAATACCGTCGAAGTGAATTTCACTTTCCGGCAACTTGTCAAAGAAACGACCATCCAGAACTGGCTGCGCGACACGCCCGCGCATTTTCGTTTCGGCATCAAGGCGCATCAGGTCATCACGCATATCAAGCGGCTCAAGGCCACGGAGGACTTTGTGCCGCGATTTCTGGCGACCATTGAGCCGCTGGCGGCTGCGGGCAAGCTAGGACCGGTGCTGTTTCAGCTTCCGCCGAATCTGAAGGCGGATGCGGCGCTGCTCAAGGACTTTCTGGCGATTCTGCCGCGCACCGTGCCGGCGGCGTTTGAGTTTCGGCATTCGTCATGGTTCGGCGACTCGACTTGGGATCTGTTGAAGTCGAGCAATGTGGCGTTGTGTGTGGCCGAGACCGAGACGATGACGACGCCCGAGGTCGCGACGGCGGCGTTCGTTTACTTCCGGTTCCGCAAACCCAGTTACACGGGCGAGGAGCGGCGCTCGATGATCGACCGCATCGGGCAACACGTCGCTGTGGGGCGCGATGTGTTTGCTTATTTCAAGCATGAAGAAACGCCGGAAGGGGCGCTGTACGCCGTGGAATTGCTGCGGGCAGTGAGCGGCGCGGAGGGAGCTTGAGAAGCAGGATCAGGTCCGCAGTTCTCGTTTCTGTTGTGCTCTACCTGACGTTAAGCGCTGCGTCGGCTCAGGATTCGGCGCTGCGAACAGTTCACGTTTTTGTCGCGCTCGCCGACAATCAGAGCCAGGGCATCATTCCAGTTGCTGCGAAACTCGGGAACGGGGAAGATCCGGAACGGAACCTTTACTGGGGCTCGGCGTATGGCGTGAAGACGTTTTTCGCACGCAGCACGGACTGGGTGCGGATCACCTGTGGCGAGAAGCCGAAGGCCGAGATTCTTGAGCGCTGCGTGTTTAAGCATCGAGCGGCGAATGTGTATCTCGTGGCCGATGCGTACCGTGGCCGGGAGATCCGGCAAGCGATTCTCGATTTTCTGTCTTCCGCAGCGGGAGATGATCCGGAGACGGTGAGTGTGCCGGCGGCGTCTGGAGCGTTGAAGCTGCCGACTCGCGGCGGCGCGAACCTTGTGGCCTATATTGGCCACGACGGGTTGATGGATTTTCAGCTGCCGCAGTTTCCCCGGAAGAAGAATGAGGTTCATCGTGATGCGGTTGTACTGGCCTGCGCGAGTAAACAATATTTCGCTGAGCCGGTGCGAGCGTCAGGCGCTTATCCATTGCTGTGGACGACGGGACTGATGGCCCCCGAGGCCTACACGCTGAAAAGCGCGCTGGACGGGTGGATTGCGGGGGAGAACCACGAACAGATTCGCGATCGTGCGGCTGGAGCCTATGACAAGTATCAGAAATGCGGGTTCCGCGCGGCGCACCGGTTGCTGACCAGCGGCTGGTGATTGCGCGCGCGAGAGACGTGGCAAGCTAAGTCCCTACGAAATGATTCCATCCGCATCCTCTTCATCACTTTTCCTGGTGTCCGATAACCGTCATACTGAATCTCTTCTTCTGTCATGGCTTCTGAGGCGAACTCGAGCGTGTTATCGGGCTTTCTCGACTACCTGCGCATCGAGAAGGGGCTGGCGCCGAATTCGATCAGCGCTTATACGACCGACATACTCCAATTTGCCGAGTTCCTGGAAAAACCTAAGCGGCTGCTGCTGACCGCACGGCGCAACGACGTGCGTGAATTTTTACAGCAGCTTTTTTCTCATCAGGTCGACGGGCGTAGCGTGGGGCGGAAGCTGTCGGCGCTGCGTCATCTCTACCGTTTCCTGTTGCTCGACAAGAGAATTGAGCACGATCCGACGCTGAATATTGAGTCGCCCCGGCAGTGGAAGGTGTTGCCCAAATCGCTGGCGCGCGACGAAGTCGAATCGACGCTGGCCTCTCCGGCTACGCAGTTGGCGAACGGGCATCGCAACTCGAAAGACGCGGCGGCATTGGCGGCTCGCGATCGGGCCATGCTGGAACTGTTGTACGCAGGTGCGCTGCGGGTTTCGGAGATGGTGAACGCCACGCTTGAGGATCTGAAGCTGGAATCGGGATACATGCTGGTGCGCGGCAAGGGCGACAAAGAACGGATTGTGCCGCTGGGCAAGCCGGCGCAGGACGCACTATCGGAGTATCTGGCGCAGGGGCGTCCGGTGCTGGCCGAGATGCGAGGGCCGAAGAATCCCCACCCCTTCGACAAGCTCAGGGCAGGCTCTCTCGTAAAGAACGCGAGAAGGGTGGGGCACCCAGTCGAGACGACCAGGGATGGAATTCGGTCGAATTCGCCGTTTCTGTTTATTGCGCGGGGTGGCCGCAGGTTAACGCGCCAGCGCGTATGGCAGATAGTCGGGGAAGCGTCGGTTGCCTCGGGACGGCATGCGTCGCCACACATGCTGCGACACTCGTGCGCGACGCACATGGTGGAAAACGGTGCGGATCTGCGTACAGTGCAGACCATTCTGGGCCATGCGGATATCTCGAACACGCAGGTGTACACGCATCTGGCGCTGGATCGGCTGCGGACGGTGTATCAGAAGCACCATCCGAGGGCCAAGGCCCGATAAGGCAATGGTTGATTGTTGATTTGTGATTGCTGATTGGAAACCACCGAAAGATTCCTGCCGGTGAGCTTTTCAATCAACAATCAACAATCAGCAATCAGCAATCGACAATGACCAAAGCGAACACTATCGTCGAAAAAGCCGTGGCCGACTTCCTCCGCCACCTGCGGGAGCGAAATGCTTCGCCGCACACCATCAAGGCCTACAGCGGCGATCTGGCAAACTTCGCTGCCTACGCGGGTTCGCGCGGATGGAAGTCGATCGACCACATCGCGATTCGCGGATTTCTCTCGCAACTCTACGAAAAGGGACTGGGCAAGACTTCCGTGGCGCGGTCGCTGGCGGCGGTGCGGTCACTATATCGCTGGCTGGCGCGGGAGGGTGCGGTCGAACAGAATCCCGCGAAGCTGGTGGCAACGCCGAGGTTGCCGAAGAAACTTCCGCGTGTGCCGACCATCGAAGAAATGAACTCAGTGCTCGATGGGCAAATGCCGGAAGTGGCGGCATTCCCCGAACGCGACCGGCTGATGCTCGAACTGCTCTATGGGTGCGGCATCCGTAACTCGGAGCTTACTGGAATCAACCTCGATGACATTCGCCTGAGCGCGGAAGCCATCCTGATTCGCGGCAAAGGGAAGAAGGAACGGTACGTCCCGTTTGGCGGTTCAGCGAAAAGTGCGCTGGCGGCCTATCTTCCGGCGCGGCAGGCGGCTCTGGCCGAAACGCGCAAGAACACGGCGGCGCTGCTCATCAACCAGCGCGGCGGGCGGCTGACCACCCGCAGCGTGGGCCGCATCATCAAGAAGATTGCCGTTGCCAAAGGGCTTTCGCCGGACGTGCATCCTCACACCTTGCGCCACGCTTTCGGAACGCACATGCTGGAAGAAGGCGCCGATCTGCGCGCCATTCAGGAATTGCTGGGCCACGAGCGTCTGGCCACGACGCAGCGCTACACGCAGCTTTCGATGAAACATGTGTTGCAGGTCTACGACCAGACGCATCCCAGGGCCAAATAAGAAAGCCAGAGAAAACGGCGGGGGAGGGATTTGCAGGATAGCCTCGCCTGTATCTTGCGATCGCGCGATTCTCGTTTCTAATTTCTTGCTAATCCAAACGATTACGAAGGAGGATGCTCTTCAGGCGTCTGTTCGCTCCGCGAGAAGTGTTCTAGCCTCAAGACAGTGGAGGTAGTTTCGTGGAGGCTGAAGCAGCGTCGGGTGTTGCAGTCGCAGAACGGGTGGCACGAGCCATCATCGAGTTACAGGCCTTGCAGGAGCCGCTCCTTTCAGGAGAGGTTGATCCTCATACTCTCACCGATTTTCGCGATGCGTTGGGTCGAGTTCGCAACACGGCGTGGGCGGCGCAGCAATCGGCCGCGGCGCCGCTTTTTGAGCAGGGCGCGACCAGGGTAGCGTCGTTTCTCGCGTTGGAACGAATTCGCTCCGCCTATCAGCTTTGCCGGTCCATCCGGGATGATGTGCGCCGGGATGACATCGAACTGCAGAAGGGCAATTTGGTGGAGCTCTACGGAGTGGCCAAGGGCTTGGTCGACGAATTGAAGAATCGGCTCTGACGATCTCTCTGGGGAATGCATCTTACGCAAAACAGGAACAGTCCCAGCGCGCGATTACCTCAGTAATTTGGGGATTCCGGACTAAAATTCGAAAATGCTTAAAGAACGGGAAAGCCTGGGATCTGAAGTTGGTGCTGGTTCAGCTTCGGGTTCGGTACCTCTGACCCCCGGGAGGCACGGTGCGAAAGATCAATCCGGAACTCTGGCTGTTGTTGTTTCTTGTGCTGATCGCTGCGATGTTGAATTTTCTGGTCGCGTCGCAGAAGATGGCGCTGGTCTTCTATTTCCTGCCAACGCTTTATTCCGCCTATCACTTTGGACGGCGGCACGCCACGCTCACCGCGGTGGCCAGCGTGGTGCTGGTGGTCTTGCTGGCGTACATGAATCCGGCGATGTTTACCCGCCGCGTGGACTTGCCTTTTGACGTCCGCTGGTTCGACCTCACGGTGTGGGGCGGAGTCCTGATGATAGCCGGGTATGCTACAGGAACGCTCTACGAGCGCAACCAGAAGACACTGCGAGAGATGGAAGACGGCTACGATGGGATGCTGGTGATCCTGCAGAATTTTCTGGCCAACCAGAAATATAGCGAAGCGCATGCGTACCGCATTTCGATGTGCGCCACCAAGATTGCAGAAGGTGTTGGCCTGGACGAGGGAAGTATCGAAGACATTCGCATGGCGGCCCTGCTTTTCAATATGAAGGACCTGGGAATCACCAACGAAGTTCTGTGCAAAGCGGCGCAGGTATCTCAGGAAGACTTGCAGCGGGCGATACAGAATCGCAGCAAGGCGCCGTCGAAAGCCGGCGCGATGAGTGGCTCGTTGCGGCGGGCGATCCCGATTTTCCTGTCGGAGCGCCAGTTGCGGCAAAACGGCGGCAATCCCGACGATGCTTCTCTGGAAGTGCAGATTCTTGTGCTGGCGGAAGAGTATGACGCACTGACCAGCGGGGAACGAGGCGCGAAGATGTCGCCCGCGCAGGCCGGACAGGAAGTGATCAAGCGCGCCGGGAGTCACTACGATTCGCTGGTCGTAGACGGATTTACCAAGGCGTTCGGGGGACAGGCAGCAGGCGCGGGCGCCTGAGCTCTCCGCATCATTGGGACTTTCGCAGTTCCTCCCACATCTCGACGATCCGTGCTTTCAAGTCGGCAGTGAGTTTTTCGTAGGCCGCTTCCGACGCCTCGGATTCCGGCGGCGGAGAGATCGGGTCACCGAAGACCATCCGCAGCGGCGTGAAGCCCCGGAATTTTCGATTTCGCGGCCACGCATCATAGAAGCCCTCAATCGCCACCGGCACGATCGGCACCTGCAGGTGAATGGAAAGAATCGCCGCGCCTTTCTTGAAGATTCTGGGATTGCCGTCGATCGAGCGCTCGCCCTCAGGGTAGAGAACGAGCGCCATGCCATGCCTGAGGCCGAACGCGCCCGCGCGCATGGCAGGAACTAAATTCCCGTCGGGATCGAGCACCACGACCTTGATGGAGCGGGCCAAGCGGCGCATGATTCCCTTGCCGAAAATGTCGCTGGTGCGCACGGCAAAAGTCCGGAAAAAAACATCTGACGGCAGCAAGCTCGCCAGGATCAGCGGATCAAGATAGCTCTGGTGGTTCGACGAAATGATGCATGGGCCACTTTTGGGAAGTTTCTCGAGCCCACTCACTTTCAAGTGAAAGCGGTCGAGCGCGATCAACTGCATCAGTCTCGTCACCAGGTACCAGAACGTGTCGTTGGCTCGATTGGGATGGGTCAGCGCGAGGACGTCCGGGTCGTCGGGATCTTCCGCCAGGATGGATTTCCATCCGGCGAATGTGACACGCGATCCCGGACTGCCCGCTCCGCTGGCTGCGCTTTGCAGGACGGCGTCGACCAGATCTCGGACGGTGTAGATCTCGGTCAACTGGGATTCTTCGAGGTTGCCGCCGAGTTCTTCTTCGAGGCGGCTGAGCAGTTCGACGCGCTGCATGGAGTCGAGGCCGAGGTCGAGATCGAGGCTGAGTGTAGGCCGCAGGGTCGGCGGGGCGGAGCGCGCGGACGCGCGCACGATCTTCAGGCCACGCTGAACGTCCGGCTGGTCGAGCCATGCGGTTTCGTCCGCGGTTAAGGGTTTCTCCACCGGAAGTTCGGAATCGTCTGCAACCTTCTTCGACTGATTTGCTCTTACTCGCTTCTCGATTTCGAAGCGCTTGATCTTGCGGGTCGTGGTGCGGGGCAGATCCTCCTGCCAGATTTCGTAGCTGCCAATGCGCTTGGTGGAGGCGATCTTGGGCGACAGGCCTTCAATATCGAAACGGATGATTTCCTTCGCATTGACAATCTTGCGTTGCCGAAGCGCATCGAAGTTCGGGACAATCACGGCGTGCAGGCGGTCGCCACCTTCGCTGGGTTTGCCTTCGAGTCCCATCACGGCGATTTCCTTGATGAACGGCGACTTCAGGTAGTGCGCCTCGATCTCCTCGGGATAGATGTTCTTGCCGTTGCTCAGAACGATTAC
>JADGNP010000226.1 GCA_017883425.1 Candidatus Sulfotelmatobacter sp.
TTGCGTCCATCTGCGGCTGAATGTTTCCAACAACCGAGACCACTTTGTCCCAAAGCAATGCTCTTGCTACCTTTATATTTCTGTGCGTCAGATTCGTCGCTTTAGTAGATTGTGGCGGATCAATCTGAATTGTGCTTCTGAAGTACAGAAGATCAGTTTCACCCATCTCTAGGGAGTAGCCGCCATCTTCGTCATACATGAACTGTAATTGGATCTTTGCTGCAAAATCGCTGGCCGACTGGGTGCCGGTTTGTTTATTAATTTGCCTCGCTACATCTCGAAGGATGCTGAGTAAGATCGTCGCCGTGGCGATACGCTGTTGACCATCAAGAAGGTGTATTACGCCGTCGGAGGGTTTTGCTAGCGTAACAATTGGGCCAAAAAAATGAGGGTCCGCGCCTTTATTGTGTTTCCTTGTGTTCCTTTGCTTGTCAACGTCGTTCCAAAATGCCTCTACATGTTTTTTCTTCCACATATATCCGCGTTGGAAGGTCGGAATAACAACACGCTCGGTGGAGACCGAGGTTGTGTTAAGAAGATCGCTAACCTTAGCAGGGCTAGAAGCAAAGGCTCCTGACATGTGTTACCTCCGAGCCATTATGCGCCCTTCTGGACTTGTCAGTCATCCAAGACACGCGCTTCACGCTTGTAGGCGGGGGCTGGAAGCCCGCGTCGATTCCCGAGATCCAGCGCGGCGCTAGAAGCGCCGCTCTTCCACGGTTATGCCATCCTTCGCCTCGGCTGCAATGGACTCTCCACAGCCGTGGAACCACCTCAATCTTAACGTCCGCACTTCGCCAGCTCGGCTCGGCTCCTGGTCAGCAGGCTCCAGTCTTCGCGGTAGCATTCGTAGGCGGGTGGCCCAGCCTCTTACACTTATTTGATTCCTGCTGACGCTATTCCAAATAGAGGGTGCCCCATCCTTTCGCGTTTTGTGCGAAAGGGTGGGAGGCTCGGACCTCAATTCCATACGCCTTAAGGGCAAGACGTATAGGTCCGAGGCTCCCACCCCTTCGGCAAGCTCAGGGCAGGCTCTTGCAAAGAACGCAAGGATGGGGCACCCTCAGTCGTGATGATCGTCAGAAAATCATAACGTGGGCTACCCGCGCGCCGCCATAGGGCCAACCTCAGGCGCTAAAGCGCGAATTATTTTGGACGGCGTAGCGGCACGACTGAAGTCGTGCCCTTCCCATTCGTGCCCAATTTCAGAGTCTTTCCGCGGCCCGCAAAACCGATCTTGATTGGATTCGGCTTACGTCGCGGCTTAGAGCCGCGACCTTTCAAATCCAGTGCAGAAGAGAGTTCTTCATGGCGGCATCCGTTGGTCGGCCTTGCGATGATGAGATGGCGGAGGAGAAGGTACCTTACACTGCGCTAGTTCGGCTCGGCTCATGGTGAGCAGGTTCCAGGCTTCGCGGTAGCGTTCGTAGCGGTAGCTGGCCTTCTTTGCCGGTGGGACCACGGGGCATAGCATGGCCATGGTGCGTCTTCGCCTGCCCAGCAGTAAGACCGCCGGGATCAGATACCAGGCGTACTCCGGAATCACGTACGCGGCGAACAGGTCGATTTCTTTGAGAGTGTAGTCCAGTTTTTTTCTGTGGTTGGGCTTGAACTGGCAGAGATATCCGGCGCCCAAGCGGTAGGTTGTCGATTTGACTTGCACCCGGAGAAAGTTCAGGCCGTACTCGATGCCGACGTCATACGCTTGTGTGTCTCCCCAAGGTTTGCTGATGGCGAAACGGCGCTGCGCGGCCTTCGCCATGAACTGCAGCTCGACCCATTCGCCGCGTTGTTTGAAGTTGCTGAACCGCTCCCAGTCGTTCTTGCCGTGCTTGCTGCTTTTCCGTGTACTCATCCCCGTGCCCATCCCCTGTGCTCGTTCCCAATGCTTCGCTCTGGCTCGCCGCAGTTCGTATTCGCGGGCGGACCCTTCGGCGTTGCTCAGGGCAAGCTGCGTCCGCCGCTATGTGTTTTTGGTTCGGCCCCTACTTGGCCAATAAAAAAGGCGCGACCTGGAGGCCGCGCCTGCTTGACATTAATTTGTCCCTATATTTCTAGAATATCAAATTGGAAGGGGCAAAGTGGACATGGTTTCGAACTCTATTTTGCGAATGCTTTCATGGACTTAAGTGTGATCGTGTTATTTCTGCCTATTGACAAGATTTCGGTGAATTGGCGCGTCCGACCGATTTTTGCGGGTTGATGAGTGGATTTCTCGAGGGCGGCTTGGTGCCTCACCCATTCACCAGCGCCATCATGTGCTCCGGATACCGCTCCCCGGACGCCGCCTCCGGCGGAAATACTTCGTTAATCCGCCGCAAGTCTTCCTTCGTTAGCTTCACCTCAACCGCACCAACATTCTCCTCCAAATACTTCCGCCGCTTCGTCCCCGGGATCGGCACAATGTCGTCCCCCTGCGCCAGCACCCACGCCAGCGCTAGTTGCGACGGCCTACACCCCTTCTCCCGAGCAATCTCCTCCACCCGCCGCACCAGATCCAGGTTCTTCTGAAAATTTTCTCCCTGAAACCGCGGACTATGCCGCCGATAGTCATCCTCCGCCAAATCTTCAAAGCGCTGAAACTGCCCGGTCAAAAACCCGCGTCCCAGCGGGCTGTAAGCCACAAAGCCAATCCCCAATTCGCGACACGTCGCCAGAATTCCGCCTTCCGGATCGCGCGTCCACAGAGAATATTCCGTCTGCAACGCCGCGATCGGATGCACTTTCACCGCCCGTCGCAGCGTCTGCGCCGAGGCCTCGGAAAGCCCCAGATACCGTACCTTCCCCTCCTTCACGAGTTGCGCCATCGCCCCAACCGTCTCTTCAATCGGCGTATTGGGATCGACGCGGTGTTGGTAATACAGATCGATGGTCTCCAGCCCAAGCCGGCGCAAACTGCTCTCGCACGACCGCCGCACATAGTCAGCCTTGCCGCTGACGCCCCGCACATTTGGGTCGCTCGGGTCCCGTACGATTCCAAACTTGGTAGCCAGCACGATCTGCCCGCGCTTGCCTTTAATCGCCCGCCCCACAAGTTCTTCATTCTTGTACGGCCCGTAGACATCCGCCGTGTCAAGAAACGTGATTCCAAGTTCCAGCGCCCGGTGAATTGTGGCAATCGATTCATCGTCGTCACGTGCGCCATAAAACTCTGACATCCCCATGCACCCCAACCCAAGTGCGGAGACCTTCAGGCCACTGCGGCCAAGTTCGCGAATTTGCATCATGACACCTGCCTTGTTATGAGTTTGAAGCGGATAATTAGTAGATGCCCGAAAGTTTCTGAGGGTGCGCCGAATTGATGTGTGGCGGGGGCGCCCCCGCCCGCGCGACCTAGCGAGACACGCGGATGCGAGGTTTCACGTTGGCTAAAACTTCTCCGATCTGCACCGCTGCGATTCCTGCATCGCTAAGAGCTCTTGTTAGCAATGATCCATCCGGCGTAGAAATCAGCAGCCCTCCGGCAGTCTGCGGATCAAACAACAGAGCCCGCACCTCGTCGGGCACTCCGTCGTCGTACTCCACCAGACACTCCGCAAAGTCCCGGTTGTTCTTGAGTCCACCGGGAATATATCCCGCGCGAACGCACTCCAACGCCCCCTCGACCAATGGGACCTTCCCGGCAGAAATTCGGATCGACACATCCGACGCCAACACCATCTCGCGCGCATGTCCAATCAGACCGAATCCAGTCACGTCGGTCATAGCATGCACCCGGAAATCGCCCCCCGTGATCACTTCCGCAGCCCGCTTGTTCAGCGTAGTCATCGACCGCACCGCCGCATCAATCCACCGCGGCTCGGCTTCCCCTTTTTTGATCGCCGTCGAAATCACGCCTGTACCGATTCCCTTGGTGAACAGGAGCGCATCCCCCGGCTTAGCGCCGACATTCGCGAGGACTTTCTTCGGATGCACGACTCCAGTCACGGAGTATCCGAACTTCGTCTCCTCGTCACGAATGCTGTGCCCGCCAATCACGGTGCATCCCGCCTCGATCATCTTCGACAACCCGCCGGCCAGAATACGCTCCAGAATTTCCAGATCGGCCTTCTCCGGAAAGCACACCAGAGCGAGCGAGGTGAGCGGCTTTCCGCCCATGGCGTAAACATCACTGAGCGCGTTGGTGGCCGCGATTTGCCCGAACGTGTACGGGTCGTCGACAACCGGCGTGAAGAAGTCCACCGTCTGCACCAGAGCCTGGTCCGGCGCGATCAGATACACTCCGGCGTCGTCGGCATGATCGAAGCCGACCAGAACGTTCGGGTCGTGTTGCCGGGCTAATTTCCCAAGCACCGTGTCCAGCGCCGCCGGACTCAGCTTGGACGCTCAACCCGCAGCTTTAACAGACTCCGTCAGCCGAAACGGCTTTCCTTCAGACATGGGTTCATTGTACCGAGTCGCGGGTTCGCACTTAGGTTAGAGGGGAAGATTCTCTACCACGGAGGCACGGAGAGAGCAAAGCGCAGAACGGATCAAAGCCAACGCTTCCTCCGTGTCTCCGCGACTCCGTGGTGAAAAGAGGTTCACTATTTCACAGCCACATCCGTGACCCGCATCGCTGGATACTGCCGGTTCCACTGCGCCGAGATGCTGTCGAACGTCAACCGGAAATGTTGCGTCTGCCCAGGCGCGAGTGGCGACACATCCAGATCCACCGCTTCCGGATAAGGTCCGCTGGTCTTGAGCACGCGCAAGGGCAATTCTTCGCGCTGGGCAAGCTGGCCCATTGAGTCCTGGAAGACAACTTCCACCACCACATGCGTCACCGTCTTGTCGCCGCTATTGGTAATGGTGCCGTCGACATAGCTGACCGTGGCTCCAATGAAATTCTCCGCCGCGCTCATCTTGAAGTCGGAAAGCTTCAGGCTGGCGATGTAAGGCGAAGCCATCTTCGCGGCCTTCGGCGGCTGCCGCAGCAGAAACGCGGCCGCGAGCGCGCCCCCAATCACCACAACCACGGCGATCCCGATAATCAAACGGCTGGAGTCGCGTTCCTCAGCGACCGGCGTTGGCTGTCCCAAGCTGCCCATGACAAGAATTGTAGGCCGTTGTTTTTTGATTGTCGATTTCTCTGTATGCACCAGCAGGAGCGCCGGCAGTAGCCTTCCTCCGTGTCCTCAGTGTCCTCTGTGGTTAAAGCCTTCGCGCGGCCAGCAGCCCAGCCGCATTATCGCGATACACCTGCCTCAGAATCGCATCACTCAACCCGAACCCATTCAGACTCCAGTGATACGAAAACTGTTCGACCTCATAAAAATGTTCGTCCAGCGACTCCAGGATCCTGAACGTGACCCGGTACATCGCCTTGTCCACTCCCATGTCGGTGCCGTAAACCAGCCGGTCAGCATGCTTCGCATAAAATTGCGCCGCGAAGCGCGGAATCGGCGCCGTCTCCGCGTATCGCGCCGAAATATCGGCATACAGATTCGCATTCCGTTCCAGCACCTCTCCCAGCCGCCCCAGATCGTAGTCCAGGTTGGCGAAGTGGCACGCGATGAACGTGGTGTTCCGGTGCCTCGCCGCCGTGCGCTCGAGAATGTCGACCATTCCCGACAGCCCCACAATATTCGGTTGATTATCCAGCCGCCAGTGGTACGCGTTCATCAGCCCATCATTATTCCGGTCCATCTTCTGATACATCCAGATTGGATCGGCCACGTGCAGGCTGATGGGCATCCCCAGTTCGCCGCACTTTTCCAACAGCGAATCCATGCGCGGATCGTCCGGATGCATCCCCGGAGCCTTCGCCTTGCCCGACCTCAGCCCCTGCCCTTTGTCGTGGATCTCCCCCACGCCGCGCGCCCCCGCTTGCTGGCAGCGCTCCAGTTCCTTGATGGCAGCCGGCCCGAACCCCGGCTTGTCGTAGCCCGTGAAATCGAAGCCGCACCACGTCTCAAAGCGTTCCGGATACTTCGCATACTTGCGGTGAATCTCGTCAAACTCCGCGCCCGTCGCCATCGCGAGGATGATCGTCTTCTCCACTCCAACCTCGTCCATGTTCTTGATCCACTCCTCAATCTCCCGCGCAGTCTTGGCGTAGGGATGAGAGTGCATGTCGATCAACGGGAATTTAGCCTTTGGAATTTCCGTGACGGGAATCTTGTAGATGGACTTCGGCCGATAGTCCTTCAGCAAAATGGTCTCGGGCGACGCGACCTTCTTCGTTGGCAGAGCGGACGCGGACGCGCCAGGCTTAGCGTCCTCCGGAGCGGCGCCGAACGCAGACCCAGAAGGAAGCCCCACCGCCAGTCCGGCCAAATTGGCCCACTTCAAGAATGATCTTCGATTCATGGAATCTCCCTTATGCGATGGACATCGAGTCAGGTTTTCTCTGCGTTCTTTGCGACGCCTCAGCGCACTCTGCGGTTAAGAGCTTTTGCCGGCAGCCTCCAACCTGAATCCACCGAAGAAGAATATCTAATCTGAAGTCCGAAAGAACGCAAGCAGAAACAGCACGCCGAGCAGCACATCAACTCCGCCAAACACCAGGTCTGACGGATGAATTCGCTGCTGCAAATAGAGAACGAGCAGGGAAGCCCCATACCCAAACTTCTCCAGCACCGAAGGAATCATCATCAGCCGAAAGCGCACCGGATCTCGCGCAATGACCAGGAACGCAACCTGCCACGCCAGTCCGACGCTGACGAACCCATAATAAAAGCCGGGATGAGTGATGGCCGGAGGATCCTGCCGCCCGATCAGATCAAACATGAAATAGAGCGGAGTTAGCACCAGAACGCCCCAGAAACCTCTGGACACCCACCTGAAACGCGTCGCTTGTTAGCAGTGCCGCACCCCCGAAACACTCTCGCAACGAAACTTTGGTCTTGGGCAGCGCAGACTGCGGTGAAACTCCGATTTTGGGTGGTGCAGTTTTTGGGTGGCGCAGCGCTTTCAGCGCTGCGATCAGGGCCGTCTTCTCACCCTGGGCTTTAGCCCCTGCGGTACGTTTGCGAGCTTTCCCGCCACCAAAGCTCAACTACTCGCCGCCCACAGTGAGCCCGTCCACGCGAATCGTCGGTGCCGCGACCGACCCACGAAACTCCAAATCATTGGCGATCTCGGAAATGTTGAAGAACAATTCCTTCAGATTCCCCGCCACCGTGATCTCTTCCACCGGATACGCGAACTCTCCCCCCGAGATCCACATCCCCGAAGCCCCGCGCGAATAGTCCCCGGTCACCAGGTTCGCGCCCTGCCCGAGAAATTCCGTAACGTAAAGCCCTTCCTTGATTCCCGAGATCAATTCCTTCGGCGTCCTGGCCCCAGGCTGCAGAAAATAATTCCCCGGCCCGATGCCCGGCGTCCCCGCCAGCCCGCGCGCAGCGTTCCCAGTGGTCTGCAGCCCAAGCTTCTTCGCGGTGTAGGTGTTCAGCAGATACGACTTCAGCACCCCGTTCTCGATCACCACCGTGCGCCGCGTAGGCACGCCTTCGCCATCGAACGGACTCGTCCCGAATCCGCCGGCAATCGTCCCATCGTCGATGATGTTGACGTTGTCCCCGGCAATCTTCTGTCCCAGCTTGCCCGCAAGAAATGACGCCCCACGGTAAACCGAGTCTCCGTTCACCCCTTCGAAAATGTGCTCCAAAATCGAAGTGGAAACCATGGGATCGAAAACAATCGGCACTTGCGCGGTCTTGGCCTTGCGCGCTCCCAGACGGCGCAACGTGCGTTCCGCGGCAATCTTCCCAACCTTCTCTGGCGCATCGAGCTTCGTCAGCGTGCGCGCCACCGAGTACCAGAAATCGCGCTGCATTGCCCCGTCTTCGGTCTGTGCGATCGGCACCGCAGCCACCGAGCAATACGACCGCCGGTATTCCCCCACAAACCCATGCGAGTTCGCCAGCACCTTGTGCCCGGTAGCAGCGTCGAACGATCCGCCGTCGGAGTTCTTGATGCGCGGATCAAAATCGAGAGCGGCCTTTTCCGCACGGCGAGCGTAGTCGATCCGATCGGGTCCGGCCAGCGAATAAACGTCTTCGTGATAAAGCGCGAGATCGCCGGAAAGCGAACCGAGTTGCGAAGCCTCCGGAATTCCGCCGAACGGATCTTCCGACGTGATCTTCGCCAACTCCAACGCGGACTTCACCATGCGGTCAAGCCCTTCGCGGGAAAAATCACTCGAGTAAGTGCTGGCGGCCCGCTGCCCGAAGAACACGCGTACCCCGATCGACTTCGAGCCGGACTCCTTCAGAGTCTCGACTTGCCCAAGCCGAACCAGCGTGGAGAATTCATCCCCTTCGCGAACCACGCATTCGGCAGCGGTCGCGCCGCCCGCC
>JADGNP010000227.1 GCA_017883425.1 Candidatus Sulfotelmatobacter sp.
TCCACAACCTGGTAGCGCGGGCTGCCCTCGTCGCCTATGTTAATCAGCGTCGCCTTCTTGCCCATGTAGCGCGTGTACCCCGGCGCATCATTCCCAAAAGTTCTGGGCAATTGCATGGCGCGAGATACGTCCATACGCGCTCTCTGCGGTAATCGATACCGGTATATTATTTACCCTCTGGGGAATGGTCCTAGCTGCTCACATCGGCAGAAAATTGATGGCTACTGCTGGCATTGATCCAGAGTTTGTGGGTTACATAGAGAAAGCAGAAAAGTGGGTATTTCTTGCTAGTTTCGCGCAATTTTTTGGGCGCATCATAATGAGGATTTACCGAAATTTCAGAGGTCAGAAGTCATGATCGCTCAGGCAGTGGGAAAAGTGGAGCAGAGCGTCGGAGAACGCGTTGGCAGCCAAAAGCTGGCCAACAAAGGTGTGGCCAATCAGGCTAAAGGTGCGGCGAAGGAAACCTGGGGCGATGCCAAGGACGCCGCGAAGCAGATCCATGAATCGCACAAGAAAGCCGCTTCCGAGAAGGCCACCCAGAGCCGTGAGAAGATCAGCCAGTCTGTGGACGACGCGAAAGACAAGGCCAAAGGCAGGATTGATGAATTCAAACGGCGCCACTCTGCATGACACAGGTCTCTCCGCAGTTCCCAATACGAGGATCAGCACAAAGCCCACGCAAAGGCCGAATGACGCCTGATGTCTTTTCACGGTGGATCTCCCTGTAACGCTCGATCAAGTCGCGCAATCGCTTGGCAGGATGGCTCTGCTCTTCGGGTCTCCTGGCCCACGTCACCAAGATTCTACCCGATCGTTGATGAAACCAGGCCGCTACACTCATTGTGGGGTTTTGAGCGTAATTGGGGTTTTGAGCGTAATTGATTCCATAACAATGTCGGCTCCCGCGCCCGGTTAGACTTTGCTCTCAGTCGTGCTGTCAGGACGCGAAGACCTGCGGTCGTGTTCTGTTATCGAGTCGACTGACTGTCGGTCAGTCCGAAGTCTGCAGATTCTTGCGATCCTGCCACGGCGATGTGCCTGAGATGTGCCGTTTTCTCGAACGAACAAATCGATACGGCCCACAAACATCTGTATTCGGGCAACCCGGACACTAGTCTAGCGATCTCGAAGATTCAGGTACTTGCAAAGCTGACGGCGAAAGGGTTTTTGGGCAGCGAACAAACCTGTCAATGCGGTTGGCAACTCGCCGTCACTAACAACGGAGCGTTGGGATTCCTTCGATGCGGGAGAGCCACGGCTCAAACGATTGCCATCCCCGCACTCCCCCGTATACCTCGTTCATCGCATAGATTCCCCGGAACGGATGGTCAGGAAATGTCCACTCGCCTGCGTTGAAGCAGTACCCCTGATCAATAAAGGCGGCGGCGTAGTTCCGCTCTCTACATTTGCGCCAGAATGCAACCTGTCGGCTGACAAGACACCGAGCAAGTCGGGCAACACCTCTCCCGCTTTTCCCAAATAGCATTCCGTGAACGAGGATACGTTCGCAGGCTCCTCCGGTCCCACATAGATCGTCCGCGCCCGACCACTGACATGAGCAACAAAGCTGGCGGCGGGCTCCACGACGCCTGAGGTTCCCCCGGCTATGAAAACAGTGCAGGCGTCGAGTGCTTCGTAAATTCTATCCAACTCGAACGGCACCTCGCCGAACCAGCAGATGTGCGGGCGAATCCGACCGCCGCATTCGCACCGGGGGACTTCGGCCGGCGGATCGTAGAGGTTTGTGTCGTCAAATGGAGCGCGGTGGCAAGTGTCGCAACGGCTCTTGAAAAGCTCTCCGTGCATGTGGACGACGTTTCTTGAGCCCGCCTGCTCGTGAAGGCTGTCTACGTTCTGGGTGCAGACAAAAAGGCGATCTTGCAGCGTATTTTCAAGTTTCGCGAGAGCGAGGTGTGCCGGATTCGGCTTGGCTTCCGAAGCCACACGCCGACGCATGGAATAGAACTCCCACACTAGCCGGGGATCGCGGTGCCAAGCCTCGGGCGATGCGACCTCCTCGATCCGGTGGTTCCGCCAAAGTCCACCCACGCCACGGAAAGTTGGAATGCCGCTTTCCGCGCTTACTCCCGCCCCGGCAAGAATGAAGATACGGTCGGAGGGGAAAACGGTGAGCATTAATGGAAGTGTACAAAGGCCCTGAACGTTCCTCGACTCAATTGCTTACGTCTTCTTCTCTTGAATTCCTTGGTGGAGGACTCGGCGTCTTCGTTGACGCAATGGTTTCAGCGCAGTCGCCCTTATCGTCGTAATCGCAGAGGCGGCCGGGATGAGCTTGCTTGCACTTCTGGCAGAGTTCAGTAGCCATTGTGTCCCGACTGACGGCGGACATTGGAAGCGGAGCAGAGAGTGGACATTTCATCACCGATTCGCGCTATCGAACTCTCGTTCAACATCTTCTCGGCTTTTGTGAACATCTCCAGCAACCTTGCAGCATCAGGATCAGTAGGTGCGCGAGCCGCGAGCAGGAGACCGACCTTCTCGGATATGGACATGTTTGCTTCTCCTCCGTCGAGTTTAGTCAACGGGTCGAGGGAGAACTGTGCCCTATTGCTCAAGAAGCACGCCTAATTTGATGAGCCCCCGCAGCAAATCACGAGCCGTCTCGCCCGCCTGATTGCCGGGCTTCGGCATCCTCGCTCATGTAGGTCGAAAATCAGGCAGGGTCTACCGGACGCCAGTCACGTGTTTCGAGTGCCGGAGGGATTCCTCATTGCGCAGGAGATTGGCTGGTGCGGTTCTCGCGGTGGCCGGAACGTGGCTAAAGTCATTCGGCAACTATAATAAGTCAACGCCTGATGAGGGTCGTTGAAGGTCGATCCGAAACTCCATTCCCACTTTTACTCCCGAAACGGAAACTCCACTGTCTGAGCAAACTCCTCTTCGTAAACCAACGCCACGGTCAGTAAGTTGGTGGATAGGGTGATTGGCAGTGTCGGTAGTGAGTTTAATGGTCCAGTCAACCCGGCAGACTTTTGGTGATCCGCTTCTTGACCTCGGTTGACGCAATGCGTCATCGCCACATACTGCCTCGTAGCACGTAGGGGGCCACACTTTCGTGACACGCACTGTTGACGAAGACTGACGGTCTTGGTCAGATTCCATCGATGTGTTTCACATCGCTGCCCGTGTGCCCAGAAAACTCCGCGTCTGCATCGGTGTCTCCCAGAGTCCGCGAGCGAAAGCCTCGATAATCTTAGGACTAGGGGTGACCGGACATTTCTGCCTTGGTCCTAATTTGCCTTTTGAGGCAGGTTGGGGCGGGTGATCTGCGTCACACACCCGTATTACAAAAACTTCTCGACACTGCCCAATATCCAGTGGGAGGATTGTGGGCACCCAACACCCAGCCGAATACTTCGCGATGCGTGTCCAGATCGATCAGCCGCCGCGTGCGCGAAATCGTCGAGTGAAAGTGTGTGAAGTGAAATGACAGTGGTGGGCTGGGTTATTTTAAAATGTCGTTGACTGGGAAGAAACTCTGAGCGTGCGCGATAGATAGGAATGCGTCGGGTCGTACACCTCCAGCGAAACTCTGCCCTTGGTGCGCCTTGGAGGGTTCCGTCGGTGTCCTGTCGCCCGGTTTACATTCAAAAGCGCCCCTGGTTGTGACAGATAGGGCTGAGTGAGTGTTCGTAGCATTCGCTCAGTCCGTTTCTTCAATTACGACCGACGGAATTTTCGCGTGTTAGCCCTACGCTTTCTGAGATTCTTCCCTCGTTTCTTCCAGTACTCCCGTTGGCGCTGGAGGCGCGAGCATTCCTCACTACAGAACTCCTGGCCGAAACGCTCAATCTCGAATAGCTGCCGGCAATCTGTATTCCGACAGATACCAATACTGCGCGCCTTTAGGAGGTATTCCCTCCTCAAAATGTAGTACAGCACAGGACGAATCCCACCGGTCAGGTCCCAATGCGGCGCTTCAATCGGCGTTTTTCCCCACGGATACACCAGTGAACTGAAGGCGTTTACGAGCTCGCAAATTGAATAGTGACCAGCTGCAATCGGATCCATCCCTAGCGCGTTTGTCATTGGATCATCAGTCTTCTCACGGGAAGCATAGTGTTCATAGTTTTCGAGATGTTCGAGGTTTTCCTGTCGGAAAAGCCATGCGGGCTGACAAGCGTAGCCTAGGCCGCTTTCTCGTAACCGTCGCTCGCGCTCCCATTGCTCAGGCCACTTGGAAATGTTTGTAAGGATTTCGGACACACTCTCCGCGAGTTTTTGGGTATCCGCATACTTTTTTTGCTGCAACTCCGAGACGAGGCTAAGAGCAGCGCGATATGCCCGGCGTTCGCTCCTTAGTTCGGCTAAGACTTGGCGGGCCACCAAAACTGTCCGGTCGCCCGAATACTCGTAGTGCACTACGCCGGGCACATCAATGACATAAGGAGTGGAGCGCCCCTCCGTTCGCAAAGAACTCACTACGATCGGCCCGAAGCGTTGAACGAATTTGATCAACTCTTCATCCGTTTCGGCATTGGCAAATTGAATATGAGGTGAGCTCTTCCCTTGTCGCTTTGGTCCCCCATATCGGCTAATAGCCTGCCGGTATTCACGGAGGAAATCGGGAGCCGCACGCCCTTCCTCTTCATCAATCACCACTATGCCGGAAACCTCAAGCTCATCGTCGCAAACCTTCACCGAGATGTCCTTTGCCCATACAAAATTGGGGTAGGGTTCCCGCCAGTTCCGCTCTACAAATGCCATCATTGAAAGTAGAGCACAGCATTGGATACTATTCAATCATATTCAGCAAGACTTGAAAGCAATGGGGGGACGACCACATGGAAAAATTGGTCACGATCGGCGAAGCGGCACGACAACTCAGCGTCAGTATTGCTGCAGTACGCGGATGGCGGCTTAGCCGTAAGCATCTGGATTTTGTTAAGGTTGGGCGGGCTGTGAGGGTCCCCCAGAAGTCCATCGACAAGCTCATTGAGCGACATATGGTACCGCATGATTTGAAGTCGGTCGAACGGGAAGGCGGGGGTCAGCGTGACAAGCAAGACTCAGGATGTCGCCGCCAGAAAGCATCTCCTCGCCAATCAGTTCCATCAGCGCTAGTGCCACCGTCAATGTAGCCACAATGAGTAAACGTCACCCGAATCATCGCCTTGTTAAGATCCATCGAAACTACACGGTCGAGGAAGCCGCCCGGTTACTCAGCATTCACAAAAATACCGCGCGTCAATGGATTAGATCTGGGCTTCCAACGATCGATGACAAGCGCCCGATTCTGATCCGAGGTCGCGAACTCATTGCATTCCTTAAAATCCGGCGCGCAGGAAGGAAACAGCCTTGCCAGGCAGGGCAAATGTACTGCGTCCGTTGTCGCTCCCCGCAATTCCCTGCGGCTGGGATGGTGGACTATAGACCTCTCAACGGGAGGGTTATAAATGTTAGAGGGATCTGCCCGAACTGCAACTCGATGATGCATCGTTGCGTCAGCATTGCCAGAATCGAGCAATTTATCGAAAAAGCTGACATCACGTTTCCGCAAGCACTGCGACACCTAGGGGAGATCAGTCAACCCACCGTAAACAGTGACTTGAGAGGAGACGTTCAACCATGACAAAACACAATGCAAGCAATGAGCGAATTAAGCGTAAGTACTTCGTATTTTTGAAAGAGGCTAAACGGCAGAGTGAGCCGACAATTGATGCGGCTGCGAAAGCATTAGACCGATTTGAAACTTACACCAAGTATAGAGACTTCAGGGCTTTCCACCTTGACGCGGCAGTTGCGTTCAAGAAGAACCTTGCTGAACAGAAGGCACACAAGACGGAGAAAGAACTGAGCAAGGCGACTCTGCTCGCCACGCTTACGCAGCTCAGACGATTCTTCGAGTGGCTCTCAGAGCGACCGGGCTACAAGTCGCGGTTTAAGTATTCCGATGCCCAGTATTTCAACCTCTCCGAAAACGACAGGCGCATTGCCAAGGCGCGCCGCGAGCAGAAGTTTCCGACCCTGGAACAGGTAAAGCACACTATCAATTCGATGCCGGCCAGGACGGAAATAGAGAGACGTAACCAGGCTGTAATCGCATTTACCCTACTCACAGGCGCACGGGATAGTGCCATTGCTTCAGCCAAGTTGAAGCACGTGGATCTAATCACAAACAGCTTCAACCAAGATGCGCGAGAAGTTAGAACGAAATTTCGAAAGAGCTTCACAACGTTCTTTTTCCCCGTTGGCGATGAAATTCGGCAAATCGTGGCGGGATGGGTCTCGTATCTTCGGGAAATCGAAGTGTGGGGAAATGACGACCCACTCTTCCCGGCAACCCGGGTTGTGGTTGGCGCAACTCGGCAGTTTGAAGCGTTAGGGTTGCAACGAGCTCACTGGAGTAACGCCTCACCCATCCGCCTGATATTCCGTGAAGCCTTCACCAACGTTGGCCTTCCGTGCTTTAACCCGCACAGCCTTAGAAACACTCTCGTTCAGCTTGGCGAGAGACTCTGTACGTCTCCCGAACAGTTCAAGGCATGGAGCCAGAACCTCGGACACGAAAAACCTTTGACGACTTTTCTTAGCTATGGCGAGGTCGCCTCGCAGCGACAGGGAGAAATCATAAGGGGCTTGGCGATGGCAAGGGAGTCGCTTGGATCGGATGCCGACGGATTTGCGGAAGTGTTCAAGAGATTGCGCGATTCGGGCCTAGAGATGCGTATTAAATGAACCCGACCTAAATACCCTGTGACCACGCTACCCCAATCCGACTGGCTCACGGCTTCAGAAGCCGCCGCTTACCTCAAGGTGAAGTCGCGGTCCCTGCTCTTGTGGGTCCGCCAAGGGAAACTTCCGGCTTATGCCCTCTCCGGCACGAAACGTCGCATCTGGAGGTTCCGCAAAGAGGATCTGGACTCTGTGCTGTTTTCGAAGCCTGTGGTAATCTGCGGACCGCTACCTGTGCGCTCTGGGAAAGGAGTAGCAAATTGAGAGCGTCACAGTGTGTTGTCTACAGCAGAAAGCGCGGTACTTGGCACTTGAAGTGGTTCGAGGATGGCCGGCCACGACGGCGGCAGCTTGGCACAATCCGTGAATTGCCTTCGCGGGCGATGGCGGAGAAGGCCGCGGAGCCTCTCCGACGTATGCTGGGAAAGCCGGCCAAAACAGTTCCGAAGGTGAGCGTTCTGGTTGAGCAGTTCAAACTCGAAAGGATGTCCACGCGTGCAAGCACGAGCCATTCCGTCAAGGCCTGGCTTAGAAACCACGTTGTTCCGAAATGGGGAGACAACCCGATCACGGATCTTCAGGCGCGGCCTGTCGATCTGTGGCTAAAGTTTCTTCCTCTTTCTCCCAAGAGCAAGGTTCACATTCGAGGCGTGATCCGTGAGCTATGGGAGTACGCGATGTATCGGAGCGATATAGAAGTGCAGCGCAATCCGATGGAACTGATGCGCATCAAGGGAGCGACGAAGAGGCAGAGGAAACCCCGAAGCTTAACGGTGGAAGAGTTTCAGAGCTTCCTCGCGCAACTGGACGGGGCTTTCCGGACGATGGCTTTGGTCTGTATTTCGTTCGGCCTGCGCATCAGCGAATGCCTTGCGTTGAAATGGTCCGATGTGGACTGGCTTAATGCAAAGCTATCAGTGGAACGCGGCATTGTCCGGCAAGTCGTCGGCGATGTGAAAACGGAATACTCCGGGCGGGCCATGAGCATCGATCCCGCAATGCTCGCGGTCCTCAAAGTCTGGCGACAGGAGACGCAATTCGCCGGCGACGGCGATTGGGTCTTTGCCAGTCCCCTCAAGTTGGGCCGCTTGCCTTGGTCCTATCCTTGGGTGTGGAAGGTCTTCACCAAAGCGGCAAAGAACGCGGGCATCGGGAGTTTAGGAACGCACACAATGCGCCATAGCTATCGCTCATGGCTGGACGCCGTGGGCACTCCGATGGCCGTGCAGCAGAAACTCATGCGTCATGCCTCGATCACGACAACCATGAATATTTATGGGGATGTGGTGACGGATGAGATGGCCCAAGCTCACTCGAAAGTGGTCCAACTCGCCCTCACAAAACAGTGAGAGGGTTTCAAACGGGTTTCATCGCCCGCATGCTGTTGAAAATATGGCGGAGAGAGTGGGATTCGAAAACGCTCCCTAATGTAGTTACATACACTTAGACCGCGGCAGATGGCATCTAACGCGGCTAGTTCGGTGCAATTCCGCGTTAACGGCACGGAAATGGCACGGGGACGGACGCGCAAAACTGAGCGCAGCCAGAGCATGGACCCTAGAGCTAAGCCCCGCGCCGCGGGG
>JADGNP010000228.1 GCA_017883425.1 Candidatus Sulfotelmatobacter sp.
GCCCTTTGCTTGTCTGGATTCGTTTGGTGACGTTGCACTGGCGGTTCACTGGTGATCCTCCACGTTGATATCAGTGTAGATATCACCAGCTTGCAAGTAGTAGATTACAAAGGTAATGGCGGAGAGGGAGGGATTCGAACCCTCGGTACAGGTGTTAGCCCGTACAACGGTTTAGCAAATTCAACCCGTCCCCTACCTATTGCACGGAATCAATCAGTTAGGTTCACCTCGGATGCCCTCAGTCGGGCTGGATCAGGATGTTCGGCTGACGTGTATGCACCTGAGTATGCACCTCTCCCGACGGAATTTGGACTCGGGACAGATGCCCGACCACCCCGGCTCGTTACGTGGTCTGTCAGTCAACTGAGGCCACACCCCAGCTACGCTCGCCACAATGTCTCGGTACAACCCTTCAAGCTGGCTGCCTTGGACGAGCAAGGGGATCTCGGATTTTCTCACCCCCTCGTAATCACGCGGGACAAATTCATTATTGATGGTTATGCGCGCTGGGAACTCGCAAAGCGGAAGGGACGATCAACACTGAACTGCATCGAGTACGATCTCACCCCAGAAGAAGCGCTCGAAGAGCTGATCCGACAGCATCGTCGATCGCAAGGTTTGAGCGACTACATCCGGATCGAGATCGCACTCGATCTGGAGTCGTACTTCAAAGAAAAGGCACTATTGAATAGACAGGCAGGCGGCCGACTCAAGGGCTTGTCAAAGTTGACAGGAGCTGAAAAAGTCAATTCCAGAGTAGAGATTGCGCGAGTTGCGCAGGTTTCGGTCGGAAATGTCCACAAGGTGAAATACATCCTGACCCATGCCTGTTCGCCATTAAAGGAAGCAGCGAGGAGCAACGAAGTCTCGATAAACCTGGCAGACAGATGGAGCCACGAACCAGAATCAAGGCAAAAAGAACATTTGCGGGTTTTGCGGATCGAACGAGGTCTCAAGAGGAAGGCGCGGCATCTAGTAGCCGCCGAATTAGCGCGCGTAGCGACGTCTAGGGTCGAGCAGGTAATCAGTTTGTCTGAACTTGTCTCACTCGTGAGTGGGTTGACACAAATCGCTCCGGAACGTTCGAAGGAGATTGACTCCATCGAGGTCCAGCTAGTGGATGGTCCCGGCCGGGCGATATTCATAACCGGAGAGCTGATCCGCACCCTCAAACCGTTGAAAGAGGTACTTGTCAGATGATTGGTGAGCATCCAATCAAACAAATTCTGCTTGAGACCAGAGCATATTGGGACAACGAGGGTATTCGTTCCCCGTCTTCTGCGATGGTTCGTCCATCCCTCTCAGCTACATTTGCCTCAGCGACATCATCGGCCCGAGGAGAAATCGATTTTTGTATTTCCTATACGTAAAGGGAAACTCTGCCGCGTCGATTAGACGTGCGACTTCTTCCGGACTGAGCACTTGAGGTAAGTGCAGGACCTTCTTCGGATACGGTGTCTCGGCAAGGGCCAAGAAGACTGTCCGCCCTCCATCCCGCCGCTGCTAGAGATGAGGCGACCAGATCCTCGCGGAGGAGGAACTGACGAAAAAGGCTCACGTGAACACCTGCTGAAGGGGTTAGAATACGAGTGAAATGAAATTGGCCGGCGAAGGGATTGAGCCAGCCAAAAGCTGAGACTTAGAGGCTCCCCATCTTGAGTACGATGAAGTAAGGTGATATCAGTACCGTAAGGATGCGTAGCCAGCGAATCTTCCCCTTTCTGACAATTTCGGAACGAGGGCTTTGAACCTCACAATTCAAAGGGATCGAAGCAAGACTTTTCCCGCTTAAGTGGGTTAAGCTACGGATAGGCTGGTTCTTCGTGCTCGCCTGGCAGGACCCTTTCCGGAAAGAACGTTGTTATGGGATCTCAGTACCATCATGCCGGCGCGATGCCGTAGCGTGGGTGGGAGCCGAATCAGATCCGGTCAGGCAATGGATCGGAGCAGACCTGCGAATCGGACATATTCGCGCCCTAGTGAGGTGGGCTTCGGGATTGGTTAAAATTCAGGGAATGATTTCTGCTAGACACACTGGCTTCGTTGCGCCCCGCGGCCGGGGCCGGAGGGCGTCGTTCCTGACTGTGTTTTGTCTTGGCGCCGCTTGTTTGACGGTGGTCGCGCAGACGCGCCCACAACCGCCAGTTCCGCAGTCCGAGCTGGGGCGTCAGAATATGGCGCACGTTGCTGCCTCGGTTGGCCAGCTTGTCGCCATCCTTCACAAGGACCCCGGTCTGATGGTGGAGCTGAAGCGTTGGATTTCTAAAGACGCCACGGATCATGGTCAGCTGATTTCAGACTCCGACCTTACCGACGAAGCGATTTTCGACCGGCTGGAAAACGACATCACCTTTCGGTCAGTGGCCACCACCCTGGTGCAGAAGTACGGTTACTTGCAGCCGACAGTAGATCCCGATTCCCCCCTGGCGAGACAACAGGACCTTCTAATGCGGGAGCGCGTGAAGTGGATCGCTCAGGACGAGGAGGCGGAACGGGTTAAAGCGCACCAGTTGCAAGAGCAGGAGCTGAACCAGACGCAATTCTGTGACCCGCGAAGCCGCAACTGCCCGGCGCAAAACAGTAGCAATAATCCCTCGATACAGCAATTGCCACAGCAGCCGGGAACGAATCAGTTTCCGACCGCTGTACCCGGTCTTCAGAACCCCCTGACGATACCTCCGACTGTGCCCTACGCCCCACCACAGCGCACAGCGCCCACCAACGACATGACCGAACTGCTGAGAACCAACGGGGAAGATCCGCTGTTGATGGAGCAGATGCAGCCGGGAAGCGCATTCGGCAGCTCATCATTATACGGACAGAACTCCGAAGCCGGGCAGAGTGGAAGCCAATCGCAACGACGTTCCATGGGCGCGATGCAGGCGCAACGTCAGGGAATGGGCGGGAGCCAGCCTGAAGATTTGTCGATGAATTCTGACTTCGCTGGAGAAGGCTTGAGTCAGGGCTCGTACGGCAACCCCTTCGCCAACCCTTATGCGAATGCGGGACCTTACGGCGCGGGCTCGACCTATGACCTTGGGAACAATCCCATAGCGCTTTGGAATGCGCGGCGTGCGCGCGAGTCTATCAGCCCGACCCAGCGCCTGGTAAGACGGCCGAATCCGTACGAAGAGATCCCGTCGTTATACGACATGTATCTACAGGCTGCGGCGCGGCCACCCGCGGTCGAGCGATTCGGCATGCAGGTATTTGAAAACGGCACGCGCGACCTTCAGACGATTCCAATGGATCTTCCAGTTGGACCCGAGTATGTGCTCGGACCCGGCGATGGCGTATCGGTTGATCTGTGGGGAGGAGTGTCGCGCCGATTCTACAAAGTAGTCGATCGGGAGGGCAGGATCAGTCTGCCAGAGGTGGGGCCTTTGATGGTGGCGGGCAAGTCGCTGGCCGAAGTCCAGGAAGCCGTGCAGAAGACGCTGCGCACGCAGTTTCGGGACGTTTCCGCTGACGTGTCGCTGTCGCGGTTGCGAACCATTCGCGTGTATGTGGTTGGCGATGTGGTGCGGCCAAGTGCCTATGACGTAGGCTCTCTGTCGACGCCGCTGAATGCTCTGTTTGCGGCGGGAGGTCCCACGGGCCGGGGTTCGTTGCGCATTCTGAAGCACTATCGGGGAAACCAGTTGGTGCAGGATGTCGACGTTTATGATCTCCTGCTGCACGGAGTCAAGGGCGACATGCTGCGACTGGAAAACGGCGACACCGTGATGGTCCCTCCCTTGGGCCCCGAAATCACAATTGAGGGAATGGTTCGGCGTCCTGCCATCTACGAACAGAAGGACGAAAAATCTCTGGCGGATGCGCTTGCTCTGGCTGGTGGCCTGCTGCCCTCTGCGACCTTGCGGCACATCGAAGTTCAACGCACGGTCGCGCATGAGAAGCAGACGATGCTGACCCTGGACATTCCGCAGGGTGATCCGCCGGACGCAGTTACCAAGCGCCTGGATTCGTTCCAGATTCAGGATGGCGATAAGATTCGGATCTTTCCGATCGCTCCCTATACACAAGACGCCGTGTATCTGGAAGGACATGTTGTCCGACCGGGCAAGTATTCGTTCCGGGAGGGGATGCGGGTCACGGACTTAATCAGTTCCTACAAGGATCTGCTGCCTGAACCCGCCCTGCAATATGGCGAGATCATCCGGCTGAGTCTACCGGATTATCGTCCAACCGTGCAGAGCTTTAGCGTGGCCAATGCGCTGGCCGATCCTGCGAAAGCTCCAGAACTGAAGGCGCTGGACACGGTCCAGTTCTTTGGCCGTTATGATTTTGAGAATCCGCCAGATGTGTCGGTTTGGGGCGACGTGCGCGCGCCGGGAACGTACCAAACTTCGGGGGACATTCACCTGAGTGACGCGATCCATCTAGCCGGCGGCCTTGCGCCCGACGCGGCGACCGGGGACGCGCAGGTGTTTCGCTACATGTCGGATAGTACGCTGAAGATTTTCAACGTCAAGTTGAGCAGCGCGCTAGACGGCAGCCCCGCGGACGACATTGTTCTGAACTCGCGCGACCGGGTGCTCGTGCACAAGAATCCAGCCGCGGCGGATCCTGCGACCGTCTACGTGAAAGGCGAAGTGGCGCGGCCGGGGCGCTATCCGCTAACGGCAGACATGCGGATTTCTGATCTGATTCACGCCGCCGGCGGCCTGAAGCATAGCGCCGACACCAAGACGGCCGATCTCACACATTACTACTGGCAAGATGATAAGCAGGTCACGGGCAAACAGGAACAGATTGTGCTGGCTGACGCGCTGGTTGCCAACCCGGATGGGAGCCCCGTGTTGAACAATGGTGACGTGCTCACGGTCAAGCAAGTGCCAGGCTGGAATGATCTGGGAGCGTCGATCTCGTTACGCGGAGAAGTGGTACATCCCGGCAGTTATGGAATTCGCCCGGGAGAGAAACTGAGCTCGGTAATTTTACGCGCTGGTGGATTCGCACCCGCAGCGTACCCATATGGTGCGGTGCTGCTGCGATCGGAAGTGCAGAAGCTTGAACAGAGATCGTATGGCGAACTGGTCCAGAGAGTGCGTGAACAGCAGACCAGCCTGAAACTGACTGCGACCAGTACCACCGATCCGGACCAGAAACTTTCGGCAGAGGCGGCCTTGGTGCAGTGGCAGAGCGCGCTCGACAACTTGATGAATAGTCCTCCCGCGGGACGCGTCACGATCCAGGTGTCTTCCAACATCAAGAACTGGGCGAACACTTCTCGGGACGTCACGGTCCGGGCCGGCGATGTTCTCGTAGTGCCGAAACGTGCCAGCTATGTGCTGGTGCAGGGGCAGGTATACGGCCCCACGGCCGTGGCATATCGGCCAGGCAAGAGCGCCAAGTGGTATCTGCTGCAGGCGGGTGGCACGACAAACCTGGCAAACAAAAAGGCCACCTTTGCAATTCGCGCCGACGGCACCGTGATCGGGAGTCACAGTTCATCCTGGATTTCGGGTGACTGGATGAATGTGCCCTTGCAACCCGGAGACATGGTAGTCGTTCCCGAAAAGGTGCTTGGTGGTCCTCCGATTTGGAAGACACTCTTCCAGAATGTGCAGATCCTGAGCTCGATCACCACCAGCGCAATCTTGGCCGCGCACTACTAGAGGACGGTTCGTGAATCGACGAGTGGGAACAGGGTGGCTCAGGACAATGTGTTTTTTTCTGGCAACTACGGCGCTCGGATTGGGACAGTCCACCCGCCCAGTTGTCCCGGCAGACCTCGATGGGCGTTCGGCGCATCCGGCGGATGGTCCTGTTGCCGCGGATGTTCCGGATACGCTCCAGCCCAACGAGACCCAGAACAAAGTCCTCACACTCCCGAAAGCGATTCTCCACGATCAGATCGGCATGTGGACAAGCCCTTCCAAGGCTCGTTTGTCCGACGCCACGTGGCTGGTTCCGCTTGGGGGACTCACCGCTGCGCTGCTGGTGACGGATAGTGACTTCAGCCGCCGTCTTTCAAATGACCCGAATGCACTTTCGCGCTACCGCCATATCTCGGAGTACGGAGCCTACTCCATGGCTGGAGGCGCGGGGGGTCTCTACTTTCTGGGACTTCTGACCCATAACGAGCACCGGCGTGAAACGGGCTTTCTCAGCGGAGAAGCGGCCATCGACAGTCTGATTGCGGTGGAGGCACTTAAATTTGCGACCGGACGCCAACGCCCCCTCCAGGACAACGGCAATGGACAGTTCTGGAAGGGCGGTTCCTCTTTTCCGTCCGAACATTCCGCGGGAGCCTGGGCAATCGCTGGAATTGTGGCGCACGAGTATCCCAGTCCTCTCATGAAGTTCCTCTCCTACGGGATGGCTAGCGTGGTCAGCGTATCGCGGATCGGTGCGAAGCAGCACTTCCCTTCCGATGTTCTCGTGGGTGCCGCCATCGGCTATCTGACCAGCGAATACGTTTACCGAAAGCACCACAATCCTGAACTCCGGGGAGAAACGTGGGAGATTCCGGCGGTCCGACAGGATCGTCCGGCGCACTGGCCTGTCAAGTTCATCGGTTCGCCCTACGTTCCGCTGGACAGCTGGATCTATCCGGCACTGGAACGGCTGGTAGCGCTCGGGTACGTCAACAGCGCCATTGTGGGCATGCGCCCATGGACGCGGATGGAGTGTGCACGGCAGGTAGGAGAGGCTGCGGATCGCATTACCGAAGACGAGGCAAGCGAGAACGAAGCGGCGCGGCTGTACCGGGAACTGGCGCGGGAGTTCGGCCAAGAAGTGGACTTGCTGGGTGGCGGGGATAATGCTGAGATCCGCTTGGAATCAGCCTATACCCGAACCACGGAGATCGCGGGCAAACCGCTCACTGACAGCTATCACTTTGGCCAGACAATCACGAATGATTTTGGCCGTCCCGAGGAACAGGGCTTTAATAATGTTTCGGGACTGTCGGGATGGGCCGCGGACGGTCCATTTGCAGTTTATCTCAGTGGTGAATTTCAGCATTCCCCCTCGGCACCTGCTCTCCCGCTGGCTGCTCGCGAGGCCATATCGCAGGCGGATTTCAGCCACTCGATTGTTCCGCCGCCATTCCCAGTGGCGCCTGACACGCCGATTCCATCCCTTGACCGTGCTCGCCTTCTGGATTCGTATGTCGCGATGAACGTCTCTAATTGGCAGCTTTCCTACGGAAAACAAAGCCTGTGGTGGGGACCCGATGAAGGCGGGGGAATGATGCTGAGCGACAACGCCAATCCCCTGACAATGTTCCGCGTCAACCGGGTCACGCCTTTCAAACTCCCCAGTTTTCTGGGAGTGCTTGGACCGATGCGTCTCGAGTTCTTTATCGGGCAGTATTCTGGATACGAATTCATGTTCACCCCCTTGGGCCTCGTGGGTCAGTACGGCGAGTCCCTGCACCCGCAGCCCATTGTTCACGGAGAAAGATTCAGCTTCAAGCCGACACCCAACTTCGAGTTTGGCATGTCGCGGACGACAGACTACGGTGGCCCTGGCTATCCGTTGACGTGGCACACGTTTCTGAGAAGCGTGTTTTCAACCGACCAAACGATACCAGGCGCTGCCAACAAGCCCGGATCGCGCCGGTCTGGTTTGGACTTTAGCTACCGGATCCGGAACGGGCTGACGTTCTATGCTGACGGCTTTACAGAGCATGACACCATCAGTCCCATTGTTGCTCCTGATGTAGCGGCTTGGCTTGGAGGAATCTACATTCCCCGGCTGCCTGGGATACCAAAGATGGACTTCCCCGCCGAGGGAGTCTATACGGACCCCCCGATTGGGGGAAATGTCGGATCCGGTTTCTTTTACTACAACCCGACGTGGATCTCTGGCTATACGAATTCGGGCCAGTTGATGGGAAATTGGGTCGGCCGGGAAGGCCAGGGTGTGCAGGCTTGGACCACATATTGGTTCACCCCACGCAATAAACTACAATTTGAGTTCAGGCATCTGAAAGTCAGCCATGAATTCATCCCTCAAGGGGGGACTCTGGCCGACGGCAGCGTCCGCGCGGATTTCTGGGTTCGGTCGAGCTTCAGCCTGTCTGCCTTTGTCCAGTATGAAGCGTGGACGTTTCCAGTGATCTCGTCCACGAAGCAGTCGAACGTGACGACGTCGGTGCAATTGTCGTTCTGGCCCAAGGGGTTTTCGCGCAAGAACAGTTCAGTACAATGATTCGGGTCGAACACACGGACGCGATCTTCGCCTTCCAGCGGGAAGCCCTTCTGGAATGTGGTCAGGCCGTTCACGCCCCAACCGGAAAGGAGCTTGTCCGCCACGCCCTTGATCT